>JBLHPA010000011.1:0-38075 GCA_047628235.1 Moritella sp. | reverse complement strand
GCATCAGAGATGATGGTTTCCATCGCCTGCTTACCAGGAACAGAAGACACGATACTCAAAAATAAATCAGCACTGATATCGCATATTTTTATTAACTCTTCTTCGGTTTCTTGTTCAGATAGAGGCTCTGACCAAAAGAAAGCGCTGAAATACATACTAAGAGAACCGACGGTAAGATCATGTCCGCACATAAAATCAAGATAAAGTGCCGAGTATTGCTTTTGCCGATCCTTAAATTGATCGAACTGGTTGTTCATCTCCCCCCAGTGTTCTTTATGTTTAGCCCAATCTATCGACTCATCCATTATTTCTCGCATGTCAGCATCGGTTGATTTATTCAAATCATTAACAATGCTGCCTATGGTATAAGGATAGATATTTGATGCCGAGAAATTCTTCTCCCAGATAGCCAGTTTTGCATGCGCTTCCGCGATTTCAATTTGTCGGCCCACGGGATCATGTAGGGCGATGATACGTGCTGTTTCGCCATATGGGATCTTTCTTTGTAACTGAGCCGCTATTTGCTCGGCAGTTAGATCGTAGGATTGCTCAGTTGTCAAAACATCTAAATTTAGATCTTCTATATCAGGGTTATCTGATTCTTTCAGTTTTAAAAATCGTTCCTGCCTTTGCTTATAATCTTCAACTAACTTCTGGAAGTTTTCCGTATTTGCTTTCACTGCATGCTCATGAGAATCAGCAACTAAATTAACTCGCTGCATTGACAATTCCCGCTCATCAAAATTACGGTTTAAATTGTCAATAACATTGGGATGTAAAGCATGGGCGGTATAAACAATGCTAATTTCTTTAATACCTTTACGAACAAAAACAAAAGGATACTTTTCCCCTGCTTTGGATTTATCTTCTACTAACCCATCCTGAGCATCACGTTTATTTTTATACACATACTTGGTAAATTGTTCGACTATTTTCTCTTCATCTTTAATTTTTTCATATTTAAAAATATGAAAGTAACCATTGGCCTCATCATCTTCCTCGCGGATATATATCCAACCTTCACGCAATAATCGGATCAGATAACCTTTACTTTCTTTTATCTCCGTCGCGCTAAGCAAGGTTGATAACTCAGGCGGTTCTGATGCCTCACTCAACTCCTCTTCAAAAAAGTTAGCGTAAGCATAACGAACCGGATAAATAGGGGTCACTTTGCTATCAATAATAAATTTGTTTACTTCATTTATTGCCACCGGAGCGGCTATATTTATTGCCGCTGGCGCATCCGTACTTTGCTGAGTCATGTTAAATCCCTTTCCCTATTAACAGCCGTATATTTCTTTTAATTTGGCCTGGGTAATTGCCGCGGCATCACCATCGACTTTAAGCCCATATTCGGCCTGAAAACCTTTAATTCCGGCAGATGATTTTTCAGCTATGTCACCGTCGATTTTGCCACAGTCAAAACCGAGTAAGCGACAACGGGATTGAATTCCAGTTGCGGTATCAACAGGGTCTAAATGGCCTAAACTCAGGTCAAAGATATCACTTGCTTCTTCTGACTCATCGTCAAAATAAAGACTCAATGTGCCGGTTTCCGGGCTATATTCTGCTAACTCAATTTCAATCGTTCCGTCATCGTTAACAAACGATTCAGTTTCTACATCATCAAGGGTTAAAACTACCCGTTTCCCAGCCCAGGCGTTCCCATCACTGTCTTTAAAATCAGCACGAAAATATTCGGCATATTTCTTTATCTTAAATACATTAATCTTGGCATCGGTCAGCGGTTTAAAAACCCGCTCTTGATCTGGGATGGTGATAACATCGCCGGGGAATATGATATTAGGGTTATCGCGCAGTGCGCGAAATTCAGCGTTGCATTCGTGCTCATAAATGGCTTTGTAATTGGGGAAACCATAGTTTTTCGCTATTCGCGGCAGGGTTTCCCCCTGCACAACCGTGTGTTCTGTTGCCATTTTTCATCCTTAAAAGCGAGCAAATTCAGTCAACAATAGCCATAATTTTGCTATTCCGTGAGCATACCATTAAAATCAATTAGTTAAATACGAGAAAAGTATGAAAATTAACAGGTTTTTTATCTTCAAACAAAGGCAAGCCTTTCTATTCCGGCCATGTTTCCTGACCACGCAATATCTGTTCTCTACCTCTCGTTTTGCTTGGTGGAAGACCCGCTTGAAAACCAGTATTTTTGTAGATGTACAGTTTTTGCGTGGGTGAAGTGGCAAAACGACTGGAAGTAAAATCAGTATTTCTCTACACTAGCGACTCGCTTACATTTACCGCTGGGAACTACCTGTTTTCATGAAGATACTGCACACCTCAGATTGGCACCTTGGCCAACATTTCATCACTAAAAGTCGTGCCGATGAGCATCAGGATTTTATGACCTGGCTATTAGCACAGGTTGAAAAGCATCAAATTGATGCGGTTATTGTTGCCGGTGATATTTTTGATACCGGCACGCCGCCAAGTTATGCGCGGGAACTCTACAATAGTTTGGTCGTCTCGATGAATAAGGCGCAGTGTCAGTTAGTTATTCTAGCGGGTAATCATGACTCAGTCGCGACGCTGAATGAGTCGAAACAATTGTTGTCACAGCTTAATACCCAAGTTATTTCCAGTGTGGGTCAAGATATCAATCAGCAATTACTGGTGTTATCGGATAGGCAGGGGAAACCGGGCTGTATATTGTGTGCGGTGCCTTTTGTGCGACCACGTGACGTAATGCAAAGTCAGGCGCGTCAAAGCGGTGAAGAAAAGCAGCAGCGACTGAGTGCAGCAATAACCGAACATTATGCCAGTCTCTATCAATTAGCCGAGCAACAGCGCCAACAGTTGGGTGGTGAGCTCCCCATTATAGCCACTGGCCATTTGACTGCCGTTGGTGTTTCCGTCACAGAGTCGGTACGGGATATTTATATCGGTACCCTCGAAGCATTCCCTGCCAGTCAATTTCCCGCGGCGGATTATATCGCACTCGGGCATATTCATCGGGCGCAAAAAGTCGCCAAGTCAGAGCACATCCGCTACAGCGGTTCACCGATCCCACTCAGTTTTGATGAAGTGAAACAACAAAAAAGCGTTAATCTAGTGAGTTTCACCGGTAACAAGTTAGTCGATGTGACGGAACTGGCGATCCCATCGTTTCAGCCCATGCAAGTGATTAAAGGTAATTTAGCCAGTATCGAAGCACAACTTGCGACATTTGAGGCTCACGCCAGTGATAAACCGGTGTGGCTCAGTATTGAGGTTCAGGAACAGGATTATTTGACCGATTTGCAAACGCGCATTGAAGCCCTGACCGCGGATCTCCCCGTTGAGGTATTGCAGGTTAGGCGAGCACGTAAAGACAGGGATCAACATCTCAATGCCACTGTGCAAGAAACCTTGGCGGAGTTAACCGTGCAGGATGTGTTTCAGCGTTGCCTGCAGGGCGTTGAATTTACCAGTGAAGCGGAACTGGCCAGAAAAACACGCATTGAGCTGGCATTTAATCAGATTGTCGAGCAGGTCGAACATGCTACGCTGGAGGATAAATAATGAAGATCAAACGTCTCTCCTTTAAAAATATTAACTCATTGAAAGGTGAGTGGCTGCTTAACTTCGATCAAGAGCCCTTTTTGAGTAACGGTTTGTTTGCCATCACAGGTCCTACCGGTGCGGGTAAGACGACCATTCTTGATGCGATCTGTCTGGCTTTGTACCATGAGACGCCGCGATTGGCGATCTCAAAATCTCAGAATGAAGTCATGACGCGCAATACCTCCGATTGTGCTGCGGAAGTTGAATTTGAAGTACAGGGGAAAGCTTACCGCGCCAGTTGGAGCCAACGCCGTGCCAAAGGCAAAGCTGAAGGTAATCTGCAAGAGATGAAGGTAGAGCTTGCAGAGGTTGTCTCCGGCAATATTCTCGCCAGTCAGGTTAAATTAAAAAAACAGCTAGTTGCTGAAATTACTGGTCTGGATTTTTCCCGCTTTCGTAAATCGATGCTGTTATCGCAAGGTGAGTTTGCTGCATTTTTAAATGCCCCCGCCAATGATCGCGCTGAATTACTGGAAGAACTTACCGGTACTGAGATCTATGGGCAGATCTCTCAGGCGGTTTTTGAAAGTCATAATCAGGCGAAAGCACAACTAGATCAGCTGCGGGCGAAGGCGGAAGGGGTTAACTTACTGGGCGACACTGAGCGTCTAGACGTTGCGAAAATGCTGCAACAGGCAGGAGAAATGGCTGATACCCTTAGTCAGCAACATGTTTTATTACAGCAGCAAAAACAGTGGCGTGAACAACTCAATAACAGCCTGATTGAGGTTGAACAGGCGCAAGTTAACCTGCTCAATGCAGAGCAGGATAAAACAGCCCAACAAGCTGAGCTCGCTAAATTGGCGCATGCTGAACCAGCCGAAAATTTAAGGTTGCCTTTTATTAGTCTAAACCAGGCTAATGACAAGTTAGCGGAGCAGGAACACGCGCAGCACCAGTTGCAACAAGTGGTCGATTCTGCGCAACAAGCTGTTTTACATAATCAGCAACAAACTGAATCAGCGCAGCAGCAATTTAATCAAAATAAACAGCAGGCACAAGCAGAAGAAACACTGATTAATGAACAGGTTATTCCATTAGATAATGCCTGTGCCCAATTGCATAAAGAACAACAACAAGCACAAAAACTACAGCAACAGCAGGGCCAAGAAAGTAAGGCAGCATTAGAGCAGTTAGCAAGGTTAACAGAAACGGCGCAACAAGCAGCGCAAACGATTGGGCAATGCCAGTACTATCAAGAATTGCATGGCCAAGATGCGCAACTCAGTACCCATTTACCCTTGTGGGAAAGTTGGATCCAGCAGTATAACGAGCAGCAGCTTAACCTTGAAACATTGCAAGGTCAGGGAGGAGAACAGCAGCGTCAGCTACAGCAAAGTTTGCTGACTGAGCAGCAATTAACAGAAAAGTTGGCTGTGAATACCCAGGCACAGCAACAAGGCCAACAACATGTTATTAACGTTCAACAGCAGGTAACGGAATTGTTGGGGGATGATAGTGAGGTTGAATTAGATCAAACGCTTAATACACTGTCACGCTCGCAAGGCATGGCTGAGCAGCTGACTGGGTTACAACTGCGCTATTTAGCTGAACAATTAGAATTGCAACACAATCAACAACAAATAACCCAGCAGCAACAGCAGTTCGCCAGTGTTACCGCGCAGATAACCACGATGCGCGCGCTGTTTAAAACTAAAAAAACAGAATTTAACGACGTACAGCGATTACTGGAGCAAGAAGGAAAAATTGCTAATTTGGAAGCGCAACGTAGTCAGTTACAAGCGGGGCAGCCTTGCCAGTTATGCGGGTCGTGTGAACATCCGCTGGTGGCTGAATATAGCCAGATCAAGGATTCAGTCACGGCACAACGCAAAGCCAGTTTGGAACTGGAACTGCAGCAAATTGAAGGCGAAGGTAACCAGTTAAAAAATCAATCAGTACAATTAACAGCACAATCAGAAAACCTCGCTACGCGTAATACCGTTCTGCAGCAACAACTCACTGTAATGTTAGCGCAGTGGCAGCAGTATAATCAGCAGCTTTCCAGCGATTTGGATATGGCAGACCAAGCGGCAACTTCGGCGTTTGTGAACGGGCAGGCAGCGTACTTAGATAAACTATTACAGCGTATACAGGCGTTAAAAACAGTAAACCAGCAGCTGCAGTCCAGCCAGCAACAATTAGCTGAAATTGAAAAACAACATAGTCAGATCCAGCATCAGCTTGAACTGGCCAAACGTGATGCTCAAACCCGTCAAGATACAGTGGCTTCGTTAGCCCAGCAAGAACAGCAAAAAGCCGAAGCATTGACGCTGATACAGCAGCAGATCTCGGTGAGTGTGGCTGAGCTTGGTCAGCAGTTCCCAGAACCTGCTTACGTCGAACAATGGTTAACCCAATGTCGACAATCGCAGTTACGCTGGTCAGAGCAAGAGCAAGCATTACGCTCAGCTAAAGAGCAACATTTGGCGGCGGATAACCAATTAACCCCATTGCGACAGCTGCAGCAGAAGACCGACATGGCGATTGCACATACTGAAACTCAGCTCACGCAGTTGACGGAGCAGCTCAGCGTTAAACAGAAAAAGCGTGAAGCCGTATTTGGTACGCGTGATGTCATTACCGCGCGACAAACCCTGCAGCAGCAGTTGGCGCTTAGTGAACAGCATTATAGCCAGTGTTTGACTGAGACTAACAAACTGTCTAATCAGCTACATACCGTTCAGGGTGAGCTAGCCAAACAGCAGCAGACTCAACAGCAGCAACAACAAGACTGTGTGATAAGTCTGGCTAACTGGCAACAGGCGTTGGCGGCCAGCCCCTTTGCGATTGAAGCTGAGTTTACTCGGGCGTTATTACCGGCAGAAGAAAAACGCAGATTATTGCAATTGAAAGATCGACTGGAAGCGCAGTTAACCCGCAGCCAGGCTTTGTTTGAGAAAGCCAATAAAGGCTTAATGGCGTTGCAACTTGAGCCTGCAACGAATGATGATATTACGACATTATCAGCGCAGCTTACCGCACTGGCATTGGAGTTAACCAATATTCAGCAACGCCAGGGTGAGCTTAAACAGACCCTGAATGATGATGCCAGCAGAAGATCAAGCCTGACTGAGCTTTATCAGCAGATCAAAGACAGTGAGGCAAATTATGATGATAAGGCATATCTGAATAGCCTGATCGGCTCAAAAGATGGCAGTAAGTTCCGCCGCTTTGCGCAAGGCTTAACCCTGGATCATTTGGTTACGCTCGCGAATCAGCAATTAAACCGCCTACATAATCGTTATCAACTGCAGCGTAAGCTGGCAACGGGTAGCGAAGCATTGGCGTTGCAGGTAGTAGATACCTGGCTGGCAGATGCGGTGCGAGATACCAAAACCTTATCGGGAGGAGAAAGCTTTTTGGTGAGTTTGGCGCTAGCCTTAGGTCTCTCTGATCTAGTGAGCCATAAAACCAGCATTGATTCCTTATTTCTTGATGAGGGTTTTGGTACTCTGGATGCTGAAACCCTGGATATAGCTTTAGATGCGTTGGATAATTTGAATGCATCCGGCAAGATGATCGGTGTTATTAGTCATGTTGAGGCGTTAAAAGAGCGGATCCCAGTTCAAGTCAAGGTCAATAAAGGCAGTGGCTTAGGGTTTAGTTCTTTCTCTGTGGTGAGTTGATTTAAATGCAGGGGGTATGAGTCAGTGCTGAGTGATTATTTTGGTATTGGCTTACTGCTGAGGTTACGTTTAATCTCTTTGTTTACTGAGCTTAATTCTTGTTATTTACTGAGCCTAATATTGTGAGATAACAATGATAGGCTCAATCGTCAGGCTATTATACCTGTTCTTCTTTAGGCGCTGCTTGTTCGGTTGTTTTAGCTGGTTCTGGTCTAACACGGCGCTTGTTACGTTCAATCTGGTGTTGCAGGAAGCCTTTCAATTCAGTCTCGCCCCAAGTTTGTGCTTCAGCTTCTGAACTAAAGCCGTCTTGACTCTTTGAGATGACAGTTTTCTTTGAGGTGATCTGTCTGACAATTTCTGCCGTCCAAGTATCATTTGTTTGAACTACATTAAAATCGTACTTTTTACCTTTTGCCATTTTTATATTCCTGCAGATTATTTATTGTTACGATATTCGCTTATATTAACACTTATTCTATGACGACAAGTGATCTTATCTCGGTAAGTGGCGTTTGAGCGAATTAGATGGCGGGATTCTAGTCTAAAATGGCAAAAACACCAGCATTTATAACGTTATTACTGCAAGCTGAAGATCAAAAAGGTGCTTGAACAGCTAAGTAAATAAGCGTAATTTCACGTCTTCAGGCTTGTTAAGTCAGCCATTTATCGGTAGTTTAAGTGCGCTCTATAATACATAGCAACACTTAAAACCCTGCCAACTATGAGATAGGTAAAACATGAATCCTAAATTACTCGCCATCGCTGGTATCGCTTTGGTCACACAAGTGGCTTGTGCGGCCCCGGTTTCGTCTGATTATACGATACAACAACAAGCAGAATTTAACCTGCGTGTGAAAGAGGCTCTGATTAACGATCCTGAAATTTTGAAAGAAGCCATCTTAGCTTTACAGGCACATGAGCAAAAAAAATCGAAAACGTTACAGGGCGATAATTTAGAAGAAAACAAAGCGGCTTTATTTGATAATAAATTAGATCCTTGGGTTGGTGCGGAGAAACCCGAGCTGATTATTGCTTATTTTAGTGACTTTAACTGTGGTTATTGTAAAAAAATTGAACCGTCACTAGAGAAACTCATGGATGCCTATCCAGAAGTGAGGGTGGTTTATAAATTGGTGCCTATTTTAGGGCAAAGTTCGCAACAAGCAGCTGAGTTTGCATTAACGGTTTGGGAAAATGAACCAGAAAAATTTATTCCATTACATCACGAGCTAATGTCACAACCAGGTCGCTTAGACAGTGCCAGCATTACCAAGGTTGCTAAAGCGACAGGCACCGACAAGTGGCTGGATAACTCGGCTGACAGCGTAGCAGAAACAATGAATATTAATACTGGTCTTATGCGTGAATTTGGCTTGTCTGGTACCCCGAGTTTAATTTTTTCTGATCAGGTGGTCGGGGGGCTCATTCCCTATGATCAACTTGAGCAGCGGGTTCAGCAAGCGCTGGACGCAAAACGGAATAACTAATTCGGAGAAAACGGATGATGAAACGTCTGCTTAATTGGGGCAAGCAGCTACTGGTATTCCTGTTGTTGGGGTTAATAATCAGCATCGGTGTTGATTGGTGGCGCGGTAAAGATTTTCCGAAAACGGCTATTCCGGTATTGGCCTCGAAAACACTGCAAGGCGAGTTTGTTGACCTTGCTGAATTAAGTAAAGATCAGGCCGTTCTGGTTTATTTTTGGGCTAATTGGTGCTCGGTGTGTAGCTTTGTCAGTCCATCTGCTGACAGGCTGTCGGAACATTATCCGGTAGTGACCGTCGCATTAAGCTCAGGCGATGATCTGGGTGTTAAAAAGTATCTTCAGCATCATGGGTATGGTTTTGATGTGGTCAATGATAACAATTATGCATTGGGGAAGGCTTGGCAGGTGCAGGTAACGCCCACCATCTTTATTATTAAAGATGGTGAGGTTAAATGGCTTACCACTGGCTTTACCAGTTTGCCTGGTTTGTGGTGGCGTATGTTACTGGCTTAAAACTCATCCCAGTTGTCTTCATTGGACAAAGCAGAAATCTCCTTGTTATTAGATATTTTTTGTTGCGCTACTTTATGCTTTCTTGGCTCAACAGGTCGCGCAATTGTCAGGTTATCGCACGCTTCCTGTTCAACCTTAAAGCGCTGAATTAATTGAGCCATATAGTTGATCTGCTCAGACATTGCAGTACAGACGAAAGAAGCTTGTTCTACCAAAATTGCATTCTTTTGTATCACGTTATCCATCAGGTTCACTGAATGTACAATGTCTTTCAGCGTCTTGACAGCGTCATTGAGCAGAGGTGAGCCAATTTTAATCTTGTCAGCATGGATCAGATATTTTATCTCATTGGCTGCATCTGCGGAACGTTGTGAGAGATTACGCACTTCTGCGGCTACAACAGATAATCCTCGTCCTTGCTCACCTGCCCGAGCGGCTTGTACCGCGGCATTTAGCGCTAGACGTTTGGTTTGAAAGGTAATCTTATTCATTGTAGCGAGAATATCGCCTTCTTTCATGAACTGCTCAGTATCTGTAATTGGCATGTTTATCTTCATTACCATAGCCTCCAGCGTTGGTTTATATAACCAAACTTAGTCAGGAATTGACGGGATGGGATAATGAGGTGCTAGAAATCGAATAAATGAGAGCTAGATCTATAAATATGAAATTATTTTTTTGGCGTCAGGACCTTAACACCTTTCAACACAGAGACGGTATAGCCGTATTGGTTTTGATAAAACTTAGAAATAAAACCACAGATGTAGACATAAGATTTCTCTGTCATTGCATGCTGAGTATTAAATTGCACAACTCTGCCTATGTCGTCTTTACCTCGGATGTCATAACGTTTGGTGATCATCTGGTATTTACAGCTGTTGATAGACAAATTACAACGAATGTAATCCCCTAATTTTCCCTTTAATCTAAGGCTTTCACTGATATTACTGCCGTCATTGTGCAGCGTTAACTTCTTGTCTGTGGCAAGCGGGGACTGATGGCTTAATAACCCCTGATTCTTGGTTATGTAATTAGCGATAATAAGGGTTGCCGTTGCCAGTTCGTTTTCTGCTAATACATTTTGTTCACAGAGTTGTTTTAATTTGTCATTTAATCCGGATGCGCTCATTTGTTTGGTATAAAGGATCGCTTTCTCGACAAACTCAAACGTTAAATTACTTGGGTAGTTATTTGATTGGTAACGCGCTTCAGCTCTTTTGTAAGTGGCGTACTTAAAATCGTGATGAAATTGAATTGCATCTTGTTTGCTGACGAAACCTCGCTGACGAATATCATCTTCGACAATGGCTAAAAATAATCGCAGCGGGGCACCAGATGCATAGGATTGATTAAATACTGAGCGTTGCAATTGTTCTAGATAGAGCATTATCTGAGGGAGTTTTTGCAAATAACGGATGAAAGGCATCAGCTCTGGCAAGCGTTTTTTTACGCAGTTAAGGTGAACACAATAATCGCCCTGCTGTGGATGATTGAAAATGACCCCCTGAGAGCGGTTAGTACTGGTATTACAGATGCTGCAGGTACGAGTGAACGTTGGGTTTTTTAGCAGGTTGATTGGCTGTGCATATTCATTAACCGCATAGATTTTTTTATTATCAGTGATATCATAATAGGTCTCAATGATATATCTACTGTCTGCTTGCTCCAAAAAATTTAATGTAACTTCATAACCTTGAGACGTAATTAGTTGATCCGCTTTTTTTACCGTCAAAGCAGACACGGCTGTGGTGTTAACAAAATCTGAAAAAGCAATGGAATCAAAAGGTGCTAGTAAGTCATCTATGATAGACTTCAGATTAACGTATTGCTCAGTTGTAATTAAATATGGCATTTGTTGGTGTTAACTAGTTATGAATAGAAAAATGGAGTGCACATATTTTATCGTGCCCGATCATATCGCGCAATCATCGTCACTTTCTGACGCTGCATTTCGCTTATTAGTATGGATATTATCCAAAAAGAATAAAGATCGCATTGCCGATTTTTCTCACCTGACGCTACAACCTGACAAGCAGCATAGCATCACTGAACTGATTAATAAAAACTATCTGCAGCAGGACGGCACCGGTCTTTACGTTAATCATGCCATCATGTTTGAAGCGTTTAAAGAACACGCTGATATGGTACAACCTGAGCAGGATCTTGGGCTCTTTTATTTTCAACAGGTTTTTGACCTGGTCGCGCAGTATTCCCAAAAACGACTGAATTTTAACAATGCCAAGTTCCGTATCCGCTGCGACGAGTTTATGCGCCAGGGCTTTACTATTGGGCATGTTACGGCGCTCTGCATTCAGTTAAACAGCCGTAATGCTTATTTCGACTGGTATGAATTAGAGGCGGCTGAATTACAGCATATTAAAGATGTGTCGGCAGTGAACCGGGTTAATGCAACCCCAAGTATCAGACCTGAATTTCAGCCCCGGCCTCAGTTTGAGCAGCGCAGGCCTTTTCAGGCCAGCACCAGCCGCCAGGGTGTTCGACATATTCAAAATCAAAGTAATTTTATGCCCAGCTATCACCAGATCAAACAAGATCCGCAAAAAATGGCTGAAATTAAACAAATTTATAACTACTGGTATGAGTCGAAACGATTGCTTAAATCCCAGTATATACCACCGAAACAGGCGCATTTTGAAAAGTTATATAGCTTGTTGAAATTACATTCACTGGCTGAATTGGAAAGGGCGGTTGACGGTGTTGAGTATCGCCGTGACCTGGTGAATAAGGGCCGAAATTTCAATGATATTTTTACTAATACCGGTAACATTGACAGTTTGATCAGTCTGGCTGATAAAATGGATGTGAGCCAGCTTGATTCACCCGAATTACGGGTTTTTAATTACTGGGTTGAAAGAACACAAACGGCTGTGGGCCTGCACTTACGCATGACTGCTGAGCAACGCGATAAATTATTACAACGGTTGGAAGTGTTTACTGAAGCGGATCTTAAATTAGCCATTGATGGGGCGCAGCAAGACCCGTATTATCAATCTGTTAACTTTGCTTTCGGCCTCTTGTTTAAAGATGATACCAGTGTCCACAGCTTAATGTCTCTGGCGTTAAACGGTAAGCAGCATGTCATCAGAGAAACGCGAAAAGATACTAACTTGAACAAAGCATTGGCAGATATGGGCATTAGTAAACTGACCGTGGGAGCACCGCAACAAGCTGTGACACCAACGGAACGGAGCCTTAATGCTGAGCCAATAAAACAGCTAACAAACCCCTTTACTGACCAGGCTCCAACTGGTCCCGAAAATAAATAACCTTGATAGTAGAGTGTATGGAACAAAAAATTAATTTAACGCAACCACAGACCGAGGCAATCGCAACCATGTACACCATGCTAGCGAGTAGCTTTCCATCATTTAATTATGACTATGACTCTGCCCAGTTTGCGATTTGGAAATTAACTTTCGCTAAGTATCAGCCGGACGCGATTCTAGCGGTGGCAGAACAGATCCCAACATTGCGAAAAAGTAATGGTTTACCTTATGAATTTCCGCCAAGTTTGCCTGTAATAGCTGACATGATCATGCGTCAGTCAATCATACTGATGGGCTATGCCGACCACGATAAAGCCTATGAACGCTTGTTTAAGTTTAAACGTAAAAGTCCGGCTGAGCGTGCTGCCACCGAGGACGATTTTGGTTATACCCTGTATCGCCGACTGAATAACTACATGGCAATGGATAGCGATAAATTTAAGCCTATATTTACCCGAGAGTATTTAAAGCTTGCCGATGGGGTAACCAAAGGCACCGAAACACTGGAAAAAATTCCACTTGCGCTGGATAATAATCAAGGAAATTATCGTTAATATCACAGTTATTATCCCCGATTTATTTACCGAGCATATATAAAGCTAATTTATTGGGCTTTCCATTTCTACCTGCTTTACTTATTACTGCATCTAGCAATAAGTTTGTAAAGCGAGGGAAAGCCTAATGCAAAACGACCTAATGCAGCACGATCTGATAAAAAATCGTAAGCTTGTTTCAGAATACCGAGTCACTCATCAGTTTAGACACAAAACCACAAATAAATTTACCCGTTTCAGTCATGGCAGTATTGCTGTTATTATTGGCGCTATTAGTTGTGGCATCTTAATTATTATTACCTTATTCGAAATTTTATAATTTTAGCGGAGGAACAGTTATGATGTTTATACCATTTTTAGGTCTACTATTTGGGGTTGTGGTTATTATCGCTTTATTTCCCATTGCTCTTATCGCTGGTTTACTTGAAGTTGTATTGAGAAAATCCAGCACCACTTATTAAATAATCACTGTGATTGTGGTATGTTTTGATCACAGTCACTTATCGAGTTTGCTCTTTTGCCTAATTATTCTTTCTCTGCACTTGCAACCTTGTTTGGGGCTAACTGCCGCGCGGTTTCATTTCTTCCCGACGGTGCCGCTTTTACCAGTAAACACCGCCAAGTCTATCATTACAACTGGGTTACGCTTGACCCTAAAATTAAGCATTATAGGGGCGCATTCTTCGATACCTTGGTATTGTCCTGGGAAAATCAGCGGATACGTCTCAATGGCATCGCCAAAGCGGATGTAACTCAGTTAACCGAGGACTTGTATTATCATGCGCTGCAGGCCAAACAGCCGGAGCTCATGCAGCATTATGAGCAGCTATCAAAAGTGCTGGAACAAGGTTATGTGCCTCATTCGCAATGGCTGCAGCTGCAGGAGCAGCTCGCCCCTTTGTCGGTTTGGTTTGAAGTCTTACCGCGCATTACTAAAGTCCCTGAATCCCTGCACTTACCCTTAGCCCGGTTGCGCTTTTGGCAACAAAGCCAGGCGGCAAATTTAGATAAATATAATCAAGCGGTAATTAACAAACAGAAACAGCAGCATCAGACATTGTTTGATACGCTAGAGTCGCATCCGTTAACAGATAAACAACGTGATGCCTGCGTTGTCGCGGAAGATGCGAATCTGGTGCTGGCGGGAGCGGGCTGTGGGAAAACGAGTGTCATGCTCGGACGCTGTGCTTATCTGCTCGAGTCTGGGCAAGCATTGTCGCAGTCAATTTTGATCTTGGCATTTGCCAAAGATGCCGCGCAGGAGATGCAAGCGAGATTACAAACCTGTTTACCGCAAGCGAAGATCAGGGTAAAGACGTTTCATGCCCTGGGCCTAGACATTATTGCTCAGGTGGAAGGTTGCAAACCCAAAATAACCAAACTGGCGACCGGTGATACTGCTAAACAGCGTTTTTTCAAGCAAACCCTCACTGAATTACTGGAAGAAGAAGACTTTAACTCGTCATTCAGTCAATTTTGCTACGGTTACTTAACCTGGCAAGGGAAATTGTGCGCCAGTAAGCACGAGAAGGAAGTCGATAGGCTACGAGCAGGAAAGGGCGGATATAAGCAATTAATTAACCTGCTGTGTGACTTAACCATGCAGTATAAAAACTTGTTTAATTCGGAATCGGAGAGAATATTAAATGCATTACCCGATGATGATTTTGCGGTATTAAGTCAAGCCGTAGTCGCGCCTTTGGCTGATGCCTATCGCGAATATTTACAGGACAATCAAGCGATTGATTTTGATGATATGATCGTTAAAGCCGCAGAGTATGTAGCAAACGGGCAATTTGAATCGCCCTGGTTACATATTTTAGTGGATGAATTTCAGGACATATCACAATCCCGCGCTGCATTGGTACGGGAATTACAGTTACAGAATAATGAAACGAAACTGTTTTGTGTCGGGGATGACTGGCAAGCCATTTATCAGTTTGCAGGCAGCGATGTTGCCGTTACCACCCGATTTACAGACCATTTTGGCACTGCCAAAACGTTACCACTGGACACTACATTTCGTTTTAACGATCAGATCAGTGCTGTTGCCACGCGCTTTGTGATGCATAACCCAGCGCAAATAATCAAGCAATTAACCACCCATGTAACGGCGAATAAACCCTGTGTGCACGTTTGTTATTATCAGTCGTCAAAAGAGCGAGATACGCATGCGATGCTACTCGAAGAAAAACTGAGTCAAATCGTAGCTAAACCCAAGCTGGGTAGCACGGTGCTGATCTTAGCCCGGTTTAACTTTCAACTGCCTAATCATAAGCAACAGGCTGTCTTGTGTGAGCAGTTTGGTGCACTTGATATTCAGATGATGACGGTGCATGCGGCGAAGGGACAGGAAGCTGATCACGTTATTGTGGTTGCAATGCAGTCGGGCATACATGGTTTTCCCTGCAATAAACCGCGTCATCCATTGACTGCGATGCTGCAACGGGACCCTGAATCATTTCCCGATGCGGAAGAACGGCGGTTATTTTACGTGGCACTTACGCGTGCTAAGCAGCAGGTTTATCTGTTGTGTGATGCCAGCAACCCTTCTGGATTTGTCGAAGAATTAGTGAATGAGGATTACCCGGTGACAGTGGCTAAACCGACTGCTGCAGGTAAACCTATTATTCAGTATAAATCTATGATTGCGACTAAGCCGGTGGTTGCCGCTAAGCCTGTGACTAAGTCGACAATTGCAGCTAACTGATGACAGTGGTTAGTGCGTTTAATTTATTGTGGTTTGGCTATTGTGATTTGTCGGAGTCTAGCAGGGTTACTTCTTCTTTGATTTGTTTGCGTTGAAAGTCTTGTTGCACTATCTCTAGTGCGGCGATGATGGTTTTAGTCGGTATCGGGTTTTCTTCCAGTAATTGAATAAGATCAACGGCTAACTGTATATGTTTTGGCGCACTATCAAGCGACATAATCAAAGATCCTTACGTTTTTAATGGTTCACTAATGACATTATTCGAATAATAAAAATACTGTAACACAAAAGAACAACAGCCCGTTATCGGCATGATTGTTAATAAGGCAGTATATGAATAGCAATATAAAGATAAATCGTCAGAGGGTGTTCTAGCCACTTTCTCTTAGCGGATTACTCTTATTTTAAGACCATATTTTAAACCGTTATTTTAAATCTTTGTTTTAATTGGCTGTGTTATGCCTTAATATCTATCTTAACTGGAATTATGTCCTGCTTAAATGTTTTGTTTTTTACTTAAGCGTTCAACATCATCAAAAGGAAAAAATTTTGAATCCACCCGACTATTTTAATCAACTTAATCATGACTATCTGGCGTTACATCGTCGCAAGGAAGATCTGTTCTGGAGTACCTATATGGGCACTAGCGATGATCACAATAGCTTTGCTGATGCAGAAGCGGTACTTAGCGCCTTTATTGCAGCACCGAGTCGGATCAAAGAAACCCGTGATCACCTGCAGTCGTTATCCCACGAAGATCAAGGCTTAAAGCAGGGCTTGGCGGGCTGGTTAGCCTTTTTTGAAGCTAATGCGATTGAAAGTGAACAGGGAAGAGATAAAATGTCGGCACTCATTCGCGATGAAGCCGCGTTGTTTGCCAAGCGTCAAAACTACCTGATGTACTTTGACAATGCCCAAGGCGAGCGGCAGCAAGCATCGCTTACCGTATTGGGCGCAAGTATTCGTACCAGTGATAATGAAGCCGTACGCCGATCTGCCCATCAGGCTCTGCTAGACCTAGAACAGTGGGTGCTGAACAACGGGTATATTGAGCTCGTTAAGCAGCGTAATGATTTTGCGCGTGAGCAGGGCTTCCGTAACTTCTTCGATTACAAAGTAAATAAGACGGAGCAGATGAGTCCGGAACAGCTATTTGCGATCTTAGATGATTTTGAAGAGCGTACTCGCGAGCGAAACCAAGCGAGCATTAGCGCATTGGCTAAGGCCAAGGGAGATAGCGCCGTTGCCGGACACAACTTTAGCTACATGTATAGCGGTGATGCTGCGCGGCAACTCGATCCCTACGTGCCGTTTTCAAAATCGCTACGCCGTTGGATAGAATCATTTGGGCGCTTAAACATCGATTATTCGCAGGCTGATCTGACCTTGGACTTATTGGATCGTGAAGGCAAGTACCAGAATGGTTTTTGTCATGGTCCTATCCCATCGTTTTATTCCGCCGATCGTTGGCAGGCGGCTAAAATTAACTTTACCAGTAACGCCAAACCGGATCAGATCGGCAGTGGTTATGATGGCATAAATACGCTATTCCATGAAGGTGGTCATGCGGCACATTTCGCCAATGTGAAGCTTAATTCACCGTGTTTTTCTCAGGAATTTGCCCCTACCTCGATGGCTTATGCCGAAACTCAGTCGATGTTTTGTGACAGTCTGCTGAACGATGGCGACTGGCTAAAAAATTATGCTTACAATGCTGAGGGCGAAGTGATCCCAGATGTGGTGATCCAAACATTAATTGAAGCGAAACAACCGTTCAAAGCGTATGAAGAGCGCAGCATTTTAGTGGTACCTTATTTTGAATGGGCGTTATACAGCTGTGATGAAGCATTGTTAACACCGGAATACCTGACTAAGCTTGCTCGTGATACTGAGCAACGTATTTTAGGTTTAGCGGCGAGTCCGCGTCCTCTGCTGGCCATTCCGCATTTGCTATCACAAGAAGCCGCCTGCTCTTATCAAGGTTATTTGTTGGCGCATATGGCGGTGTATCAAACCCGTGCGTATTTCACCGAAAAATTTGGTTACCTTACCGATAACCCTGAGATTGGTCCGCTACTCGCTGAGCACTACTGGAAACGAGGTAACGCTATCAGTCATGATGCGACGTTACGAAGCTTAACGGGCGAAGGGTTTTCGGCGGCGTATCTGGCAGAGTCTTGTAACAAGAGTAGCGAGCAGGCCTGGCAGATGGAATTGCAAAAGATTAACGCAGCCTCGTTGCGAGTTCAGGCAGAGCCAGCGTCACTCAATGCGGCGATCAGCATTGTTGATGGCAACCAACTGATAGCCAGTAACCAATCTTCAGATAGCGAACTGTGCGATCAGTTTGAGGAATATATCGTGGAGCGTTATGGGAAAAATAGTTAGGCAATAGCTAAACATAGCAGTGATAAATGGACGCGACTCTTGCTGCAACCCTTGTTGTGATCATGGCAAGGAGCGCGTTTTTTTTGGATTCGAAAATAATGAATATAAATAAACAATTCTAGCAAAGCCATTTATTAAGGTTCTATTGAATCATCATGTACTTAAACATGGCCCTTACTGCTATTGCTAAAAAACCGACAATAAACAAGCTTATTACCATTAATATAATGCCCATTTTATTTATCTCTAAGTAGTGATTATCAACGATCATTGATGGTAACAAGTATTATTGATATTTTAAAGTACGCCGCCCTTTATTTTTATTAATTCAACTGTTACCATGCGATTTCGCATCAGTAGCAGATAAGAAAAATTGAAAAGATTAGCATTAGCAACATTGGCTTTAGCGGCTACATCGGTAAGTGCGAATGAAGTTTCTCTGGGTTTTATAACGTCATACTCTCCCGCGGTTTATAAAGGACTCGATTCAAATATCATTCCTTTTCCAATGATTGGTTACGAAGGTGAACACCTGTTTCTAAGAGGGACTGGCATCGGCTATAGCCTTTTACCGCAAGGGACGCCGCTAAATATCATATTACGTGCACAATATGACCCGAGAATTCTAAAGCCTGAAGATTCAGACAATGCTGATATACAAAAACTAGATGAACGCAAAGCAGGTGCACTTGGTGGAGCAACATTTCAGGTTATTACAACGACAGGAACTATTGAGGCAACAGTCGGTAGTGATATAGCTCTAAATCATAACGGCCTCTATGCTGAACTGGTTTTTAAGGAATCATTTCATATGGGGGCATGGGGATTAACGCCTGAAATTGGATATGCATTCAATGATGATAAGCTTAACAATCATCTCTATGGAGTATCGGCAGCTGAGGCAGCACGAACCGACTTTGAAGCGTTTGATGCAGGCTGGAGCGGTAAGATATTTGTAGGTGTAGGTGGTTACACGTATCTATCAGAAAATATTAGGCTTATTGGCTCTGTTCGTTATTCTAAGCTTGATTATGATTTGGAAGATAGCCCTATTATCGAAAGTGACAACGTATTGTCTGGAACCCTTGGCGCATCGTACATTTTTTAATAGGGACTGTTAATACCCCGTGTTTTTGCCTGGGAATATTGGTGTATGGCAGGTAATATACTGAATCAACTAGAGGAAATAATATGCCAAAAGCAAGCCAAATAGTGGCAAAGGAAACAAGGCGCAGGATTATTCGCTGCTCATTTGAGATTGTTGTTGAGCAAGGAGAAGGCGCTCTGTCTTTTCTCAGCATCGCCAAAGCTGCAAATATTAGCCGCTCAGGGATTAATGCTCACTTTAAACGAAAAGAACATCTGCTCAATGAGACCCGACCAATGTTAGCAGCGCTAATTCTTAAACCTCTCGATCTATCATCGCCGAATAAATTTTTAAAATCGTGGACAAAAGTAATTGATGAAGACGCCCGTTATCGCCAATTGTTATCTAACTGTAAAAATATAATGGAAAGTGTTGGCGGTGCAAAAAACCTGATTAATTTGATTCAGGGCGATAAAGACGAAGTAAAAAATGTTTTATGTTATGCGATAGGTTATGCCACTATTTTTTACCCAGAGAAAAAATAGCCAGTAATCCAGAGTTTGTTATTCATGAATTGTCGCGGGTAAGCCTCCAGCAAGTTAAGGACGCAATTGTCACCATTAGCACGCCTTGTCAGAACGTTGTTGTTAGTTCAATATCCAGGATGTATGCAGAAAAGAACGTGGAAAAAATCGGCGTGAAATACGGCAATGTTGCCAACAGCATCATGTTACCGCCAATAATGCCGATGTTCCAAAACGCATATCCACTGCCCATCACGACACCGGCTAGCAGCAAATCAACCGCCGCTCCTGTGGTAAAAACCATGGCTGACTCATCACTGATGAAGTATTTAATCCAAACGCCACAGCGGTTGCAATAAAGAACCAGGTAATAGCATTCTGCCCGTTCGCAAGTTGCTTGGTGACATTGCCGTAACAAGCCCAAATGAAAGCACCTGAAAATGCCATGGAATAACTTGCTGGGTTTGTCGCTATATTAGCTGTCAACTGACTAATCGAAATTCCTCCATCGCCACTCACGGTCCAAGCAACACCGAAAATGACAGCGCTATCGCTGGATAAAGTAGTTTATTAACGGGTTTGTTACTGGTGAATACGGCAAGCAATACGGTTAATGATGGCCACAAATAGTTGATCACCCCCATTTCGACAGCCTGAATACGACTATTTGCCATACCCAGCGCAAGTGATAAGCAAATCTCATAACTGACAAATAACGTTCCGCCTATCAGCAAATACCTGGGAGAGAAACCTTTTATCCGCGGGGTGCCAATAAATATAATAAGAAACAAAGCACTCACAGAATAAATCATTGCAGCGCCACCAACAGGCCCCAACTGCTCTGCCACATTACGAATAAGCCCTACGATGGTGCTCCACATTAAAATAGCCAAGCAGCCTGCAAGCGTGAATTTTCGTGTTCCTAGCAACATTATTTCTGTTTCGTCCGTACAACGTATTTAACCGATGATCCATACTAGCAGATGATGTGAGTTGTCAGAAATGAATAATATAAAACACCAAGTTAGCCTGCTTGTGCCTTGGTAAGTATCTATCTATTTATCTATTTAGCCGTGCTTTAATGATAGTCATTCCGATGTGAGGTACTTTCCCGGAGGCATTATGCTGCTAAGTGTTAACGATTACCACCAACGTCCAAAAATAAAAGACTTGAATGTAGCTGTATTACTTTGGCTTTGAGGGCAATCTCTGGCGCATAGATCAGCAGCTGGGAATATTACTGATTACCAGTGCATTGCTGGTCGCGGTTACAAGCTGAAATAGCGATATTATGAAACACCTAAAAATCATTTGCTTTAAGTTGATCTATTCCTCAAGTCAGTTCGTAAATATCAGAGACTCTGAAAAACCAACCAAACTTTAGTGAGGGTATATCATGTTTACTAAATTCACAGCAAAAACCATAGATAATCGCAGTAAGGATATAATTATGTTTAAACAATTCACATCAATGTTGTTAATTTTACTCGTTAGTTTATCTTTTACGCCGATGTCTTATGCAGAGCATCACGGTATGAAAAAAGACATTGTCGAGGTTGCAGTAGAAAACGGCTCGTTTAGTACGCTTGTTACAGCAGTTAAGGCCGCAGGGTTAGTTGATACCTTAAAAGGCGATGGTCCATTTACTTTATTTGCGCCGACAGATGAAGCATTTTCCAAACTCCCTGAAGGCACCTTAGCGATGTTATTGAAGCCAGAAAATAAAGAAAAACTAGTCGCAGTATTAACATACCATGTTGTATCTGGAAAAGTTAAAGCTGCTGATGTAGTAAAACTGAGTAGCGCAGAAACCGTTCAGGGGCAGAAAGTGAGGGTCATGGTCAAAGGCGGTAACGTAATGATTAACAATGCCACAGTGGTAGCGGCCGATGTTAAAGCAAGCAACGGTGTAATACACGTTATCGATACTGTTCTTTTACCGCAATAACGGATTAAATAATAGGGTGCAGTATTTCAATACTGCACCCTTTAAACCCCTGTATACATACATTCTGGTCAGTAATATTTGCTGCCAATCTAAATTGAATTTTGTCTTTAACTCGGTGGCCAGCTAAAAAACTTCTTTTCTGCATAGTGCTAAATATGACTAACATGGGCAACGAGGTTTCGATGAATATTTTCGTTCTGGATAATGATATTAAGATATGTGCACAATATCATTGTGATCAACATGTCGTTAAAATGATTCTAGAAAGTGTTCAAATTCTATGTACTACATTGAATAAAAAAGGTTTTGTAACCCCTTATAAATCAACTCATTCAAATCATCCGTCTGTATTATGGGTCGAAGCGTCCTATGATAATTTTTTGTGGCTTAGAGATTTAACTCTTGAGCTAAACGAAGAGTACAAATATCGATATGATAAGCATTCAGATCACAAGTCTATTGCAGTTCTAACTGAAATATCTAAGTATTCATTTGTATCAATGGGATTAACTACATTTCCGCAAGCAATGCCTGACAGGTATAAAGTTGCTAACGATGCTATATTGGCGTACAGAAATTTTTATTTAGGAGATAAGGTGAAATTTGCAAAATGGACAAAACGAGTGCCGCCAATATGGTTTACCAATCCACTATCTTAGCCCACTTAAGCGGACATTAATTTCAATGCCCTCTATTTTTTGTAATGCGAACCGCATCTTTTAAAGCTTAGGCGCTAAGCCACTCATTTCCAGTTCTGGTTTAGTACAATAACGCTAAGCCGTTTCTGCCTCATTCTGGCTTAGAGCAGTTATTCACTCACAATATGTTCATGTCGATTTGTCATATTACAACTGTACACGCGCTTTCGCCCCTGTAGCGACTTGTATCCCAAGCTTTTCAATCAAAATTAACGTAAAAGCTAGATTCACCAGCACAGTGCAAAATTATCTACCCGAAGTTATAGGTTAAAATCGGTTTCAAAGGGTCAAAATAAGCATCAGAGAGGATGCTTCGTTTAAGTCGTGAAATGTGTGAAATGTGTGGATGTTCACATAACTGGTGCTATGGTAAATACAGAAGCAACACCTAACGCAATATGTTTACATTGTACAAATTTACTGATTTTAGTTATTCAGGTACAGTTACCGGCTTCGAAAAAAAACGAATGGAATTGCTAAAGGTCGTACAATTTAACCTTGACTGAGCCTTCATTCTTCCTATACTCCCAATATGCAGAGTTCGTTTATTATCGATGTTTTTATTCTGAGAGTTAAACACACAGGAGATTAATATGCTGTGTAAAAGTAATAGAAAATCCAGTGGTTGGATTTTGTCTTTGCTGCAATAACAGGCATAGCTAGTGTGGTGTTGTATTCATTATAACTAGGAGTACATATGTTTGAAATTCTATACAAGCTTACATTAATAGCTGGTTGTATTGTCGTTGTCGATAAGACTAGAGACTTACTACACGTAGTGAAACCTAGAACATCAAACGTAGTAGTTGAGTTTATACAGTTAATCATAATGGTCATTGCACTTGCACTGATGACTTTCGCCATAGCTCAATAGAAAAAAAGAAGGTCAGCGCAATACTAGCCAATGATACTAGTGCCTTTAGACCTAAAAAATGTTAATTATTAGCTGTGGCTATTATATTTTTGTTAATCAATAAATTATAATTCTATTTTTTAAATTATGGCAACTCTTGTGAAAGCATCTATACGCCGAAAAAGAGCAAAAATCCTTCTGTCCTATCAACAACAATTGAGACAAGCAATCGGTCGAAAGAACTCAGCGACGCAATCTTTGGTTTTGAGAGCTAAAATCATACTTTTAGCTGAAGTATTACAAGACAACAAAGCGGTTGCTATGGAACTAAACTTTTCTGCCCAGCTAGTTGGGAAGTGGTGTTATTGCTGGAATGATTTGATTGCTAAAAATTCGGCTTAGAGCAGTTACTCACTCACAATATGCTCATGTCGATTTGCTATACATTTTCTCATGTGAGGGATTTGTCATATCCCAACTGCACACGCGCTTTTGCCCCTGTAGCGACTTGTATCCCATATTACAAAAGTATTAGAAACAAGCTGTTCAATCAAAATTAACGTGAAAGCTAGATTCACCAGAACAGTGCAAAATTATCTATCCGAAATTATAGGCTAAAATCGGTTTTAAATGGTCAAAAAAAGCGTTAGAGGGGACTTTTGGCCTGAGTAGTGAATGACAGTTATGTTAATGTTAACGTTTGTTGATGTGTGTTAAACCTAGGTGTCACACGTTCATTTAATCGGCCGTATACAAGCCGAAAGAGCTGGTGTTAAAAAATTCATCTATATTTCTGCGTTTAATGCACCAAAATATCAGAGCGTGAGACTTCTTCAAGCAAAAGAATGCTTTGCTGAAAAACTACTTACTTCTAAGAAATTAACACCCGGTGTCGTCAGGCCCAATAGTTTTTATTCCGATATTGAAGCGTTTTATTCAATGGTAAAGTCTGGTCGCGTTTATCTTTTTGGTAAAAGCTATGTGCGACTAAACCCAATTCATGGAGAAGATCTGGCTCGCTTTTGTCTCAATGTGATAAACAGAGAGGAACGTGAGTTTGATGTAGGAGGGGATGAGATTTTTTCTGCTAACGAGATAGAAAAACTCGCCTTTCGCACACAAAATAAACCTGAACGGATTACATATTTGCCTGACTGGGTGAGAAAAATAGCATTGCGCTCTGCCACCTGAGAATTTAGGCGGTCCTGCTGAGTTTTTTCTTACTGCGATGGCTCAGGATATGGTTGCTCCACCCTATGGGCACAGAAGTTTAGGTGGCCATTTTCAAGAGATTTTTCAGGTAGATAATATATAAAATAAAACTAACCGAGGTCTTTCTTCTGCTCGTAGCGCTGAACTTGCTGGCGTACTTTTTTAGTTGCGGTCTGGCAGCGTTGTAATCGTTGTTGGGTCTGCTGGCGTTGGGTTGGATCTGTTTGCTGGTGGATCATCAATTGCAAGCGTCGTTCATATTCAAGCTGCTGGGCTAATTTCCGATACAGGTGATGGGACTTACACAGTATCTTCTTGGCTATTTGTTCATAATCCGGTGCAGCATCGTCAGGTTTGTTACCCGTTGCGGTGGTATTAGACTTTTTATTATTATTGTTGTTATAAAAATTACATTGTTGCAAAACGGCATTTAGTGCCCGAAATTGATGGGCGACTTTTTCTAGCAGCACCTGTTGTAATACCTGTGGTTCGTCGCCCATATCGGCGTAGATGGCTGGCTTCAGGTCAGCTTCAATTTGTGCTGAGTCTTCAATTAAAAAGCGCTGAGTTAGCCGCATCATATTGTGTTCTAATTCGGCGATATAGGGGCTGAGGTCCTGGCCTTTACAGCAAAAAAGTCCAGGGTAGAACAGGGCGCGATCACGCAGCTTATAGCTGATTGTCGCGGTATGACTGGAATTAACTTGCAGGCCGAGCGCAGCTAATTGCTGGATCCGCAGGCTGAGCTTATCCAGTTGCTGTTGCTGGAGGGTTGCTAGAACCATGCTTGATAAGCCAGTTTAAATGCGATGATAATGACCACAGTGATGAAAATAGGGCGAATGAATTTAGCGCCGAAATGGATCGCTGTGTGTGCACCAACCAGTGCGCCAATCATGATGCAGAATCCCATGCTTAAGCCGAGATACCAGTTGATATGACCTAAATAAATGAATGTCAGTAATGAAGAGAAGTTACTGGTGAAATTCATCGCTTTAGCCACACCAGAGGCGAGTAAAATATTCAGCTTATATAACGCCATGGTCGACACGGTCCAGAACGCACCTGTGCCGGGACCAGCCAAACCATCATAAAAACCAAGGATATAACCCTGCCAGCCCTGTTTCTTATGCAATGCAGGGGTATCATCTGGCAGCGTCTCACCCGCATGATCCTGAGTCTTGCTAAAAATGGAATAGATGGCAGTACAAATGACAATAACGGGTAATAATTTATCTAACCAGTCGGTACTGATGATATCTACAACGAGCGTGCCGCAAATCGCGCCTGCCGCGGTAAATAAAAACGAGCGCCCCCAAAATCTGGGTTCAAATAAACGTTTTTTATAATAGGTAATAGCCGCGGTACTTGAACCAAAACTGGCCGCAAGCTTATTGGTGCCTAACGCCATATGTGGGGGCAAACCGGCGCTCAGCAGAGCTGGTACCGTTAACAAACCGCCGCCGCCGGCAATGGCATCGATAAAACCAGCGACCAGCGCGACGCTGCACAAAATAATAAAAACTGAAGGCTCTAAACCAAGTTCAAATATCAAAATTCTATATTTCTTTTAAAAGGTGGAAGTGAATTGAGTAATGCCGGGCCATAGCGTTTACTCACTATCCGACGATCAAGGAGGGTGATTCTACCAGAATCGTTTTCCTTTCTCAGCAGTCGGCCACAAGATTGGATCAATTTTTTACTCGCTTCTGGTACCGCAACTTGCATAAACGGATTACCCCCTGACTTGGTTATCCATTCCGACTGCGCTTCCTCTACGGGAGAGGTGGGTACTGAAAACGGGATCTTGGTAATGATCAAGTTAGTGAGCAGGTCACCGGGCAGATCCAGACCTTCCGATAGACTACTTGTACCAAATAGTATGCTGGTTTTATTCTCTTTCACATTGTCGCTATGCCGTTTTAATTGCTCGGTACGGGAGCTTTCTTTTTGTACTAATAATTCCAGTTTGGTATTACTGCGGACTATTTCTGCGACTTGATTCATTTGTCGGTAAGAGCTGAACAGTACCAGAGACGCGCTGTTATCTGGGATCAAGCTAGGTAAGGTCTCAGCTAATAATTCAGTGAAACCTTGCTCATTCGGCGCGAGGGCTAAGTTGGGCACATATAATTCAGCCTTTTCAAACTCAAACGGCGAGTTAAGCTGAATAAACTGGGTGGCTTCATCATTCAGTAGTCCCACCTGACGGCGGAAATAGTTGAAGTTACCTAAGGCCGTTAGCGTTGCAGAAGTGAGGATAGCCCCGCCGCAGCGTGACCAGAGCATATTTTCTAATTTGTTGTCGACATCAATAAGACTGGCCGCAAAAATATGATCGTCCTGGCGTGCGCTACTTTTTTCTACCCATTTCGCCAGCGGTGTTCCCTCGGTCTCTTTGATCAGCATGTTCCATACCTGGTGCAGATTTTCTATGCGTTGCAGATAAAATCCCACTTCGGCAATGAGCTTGTTTGCCTTGGCTTGCGGCAGCTGCCCCTGTTTTAACTGTTCCGCAATGATATCGACTATTTTACTGGTTTGTGCCTGGGCTCGCTTGGTTTCATGATTCATATTTGCCGCCAGCGTTTGCAGTGCTTCGGGCAATTCACCATTAGCAAAGCGCCAGGAATCGTCACTGAAATGAGTGCTGTTGGCACCCAGCAGGCTATGGATCTGAGTCAGTTCTTTGTTGATGCTTTGGATCGACCCGAGTAACTTAGTCACAGGGTCTGAGATCTCACTCGAACTGAGTGTCTGGGTTAATTGTTTCATCGCGCTTGCCATCGCCTGTAGCCAGGACTTCGCACCCAATACGGATGCCTGTGCGGAAGAGAAATCACGCGTAATACGGGGCAGGTGATGCGCTTCGTCAATGACGTAATAGCAGTCTTCCGGCTTGGGCAGTATGATACCGCCGCCCAGCTCTAGGTCAGCCAGTAATAGCGCATGATTAACCACTAATAAGTCGCACTGATCTAATGCTTCACGCGCTTTATGGAAAGGGCAGTTACGATGGGCGCTGAAAGATTTGCTGCAGCTGTGTCGGTCGGACACAATTAATTGCCAGATATTATCGGGTATCTGGGTTGGCCAACTGTCAATATCACCTTTCCATTTACCCGCCGCATAGGCAGTAAACAGTCGCTTGACCATGGCTAACTCACGTTTTTTAGGAATTGTTTTCAGATCCGCCAATAACGCCATTTGATCATCGGCCTGCGCCAGCATAGACAGCTTTTGTTCGCAGCAATAGCGTTGTCTGCCTTTGACCATGGCAAATTCAAATTTCAGTCCAGATTGGCGACGAAAGAACGGCAGCTCTTTTTGGAGCAATTGTTCTTGCAGTGCGACCGTCGCAGTAGAGACCACCAGCGTCTTCTTTGCTTCGGTGGCCAAGGGCAAGCCAGCGATAAGATAAGCCAGTGATTTTCCGGTACCCGTGCCAGCTTCCGCGATGATTAACCGGCGATTTTTGTCAAAGTTACCTGCCAGGGTTTTTGCCATTTCGGCAACCAGAATGTTTTGCGATTTACGTACCACAAAATCGGGCAGTGAGTCCCTGATGTTCTGATAAACATCACGGATAGCTTGTTTATTCTTATCTGAAAGCATGTTTGAAAGCCAAAGGTAATAATAGCCCTATTTTAGCGAAAATATGCAGGCTGTATAGGTTTATCTGAGCCGCCAAAAACATTCAGGGGTTAGTGCCTGTTTTATGGCGTTGAAGAGGGTAATGCAAGATAAGGTGGGTTTGAACGTGTTCTGCGTTCAAACCCAAGGTTACATTATGCTTCGGTGTGTTTAAAGTGGCTGTTTATTATGCATCCCGTAACTCACGACGCAGAATTTTACCAACGGCCGTTTTTGGCAGTTCATTCATAAACACGATCTGTTTCGGTACCTTGTAAGCCGTTAAGAACTCTCTGCAGTGGGCAATCACCTGCTCGGCATCCAGGTCTTGACCTTGCTGGTTTTTGACAATATAGGCTTTTACTGCTTCACCGGTCTGTTCCAGTGGTACGCCGATCACCGCCGCTTCAAGAATGCAGTTGTGACTGGATAAGATCTCTTCGACTTCGTTCGGGTAAACATTGAAGCCTGAAACAATGATCATGTCTTTTTTGCGATCCACAATCTTGTAGTTGCCATCCGCTAATTTGATTGCAATATCGCCGGTTTTAAAGTAGTTATCTGCTGTCATTACCTCCGCTGTGGCGGCTTCACTACGCCAATATCCCAGCATCACCTGAGGACCGCGTACCGCTAATTCCCCTGCTTCACCCTCAGCGACTTCTATACCTGAATCATCAAGCAATTTGATTTCGGTATCAATAAGCGCAGAGCCAATAGATCCGATGAGTGTTGCGGTAGGGTGATTAAAGGTAACCACGGGTGATGTTTCAGATAAACCATAACCTTCACAGATACTGCAGCCTGTGATGGCTTTCCAGGTTGCAGCAGCAGAACTGGTCAGTGCGGTGCCCCCTGACATGGTGATTTTTAATTGGCTAAAATCGAGTGTGTTAAATTCTGGCACCATTGATAGGCCAACAAATAGGGTGTTCAACCCTGAAAAAGCGGTAAAGGGTACGTCTTTAATCGCCTTGATAAAACCAGGCATATCCCGTGGGTTTGGAATTAATAGGGTATGGGCCCCAACACTAAAATAGATTATCAGCGTGAGATTAAAAGCATAGATGTGATAGAGCGGGAGTGGGGATACCAGCGTTTCTTCCCCCTCTGTGATAACCGTGTTTAAACGCGCGCGGATCTGAATCGCATTGCTCAGAATATTGCGGTGGCTTAACATCGCCCCTTTAGACAAGCCAGTGGTGCCACCTGTGTATTGCAGTACCGCCAAATCATCTGGGCTTGCAGAGGCTGGCGTATATATTTTCTCTGCGCCGAGGGCGATAGCGTCTAATAATGACGTTGTCGTTAACCTTGTTATGCCCTGATCTTGTGGTGCCAGCAGGTCGGCAGCATGGGTCGAAATGATAGTTTTGATATTCGTTTGTGGCACAACTTTTTCTGCTAAAGGCAATAGGTCAGATAAAATAACCAGCGCCTTAGCACCGGAGTCATTGAACTGATGTAACATTTCACGTGGCGTATAGAGCGGGTTGGTATTAACGATGATTAAACCGGCACGAGCTGCGCCATATGCGGCAATGGGGAACTGGGTAATGCTCGGTAGTTGGATCGCGATTTTGTCACCGGGTTTGAGATCTGTGTGATGCTGTAAATATGCTGCAAATGCCGCTGAATGTTGATCAATTTCTTTGAAAGTATGGGTTTTCCCCAAACAGGTAAAAGCAGGTCTATCTGCAAAGCGTTCACAGGTTTGCTGGATCAAATCGGCAATATTGTTGATCCCGTCTAATTCAATTTTTGTTACAGCGTCATTGGGTGACATATATTTATTCCTGTCCATTTGAGGTTAAAATTAACATAAACTGACCAAGAGTGACGGGTTAGTAACGGCAAAATAATAACAGGTCAAACAGTTTATCTTCTTGGATAAATCTAGTATAGGCAGCGCCCGCTAGTTTTGGTTTGTTATACTATCGTTAAATAAATGTTAATTAAGAGAGCTGGGCGGCATTTTCGCAGGAAATCATCTGGTCTGAACATTAGGCTATACTGGTATTTATACCAATTTTGGCTAGACGTTGGTCGATAACAACTCGACTCTAAATTTTAGTGCTTAGGCACTGCTGCATTTGTGAGATCATCAAGATGAAAAGACTCGTTTTATTCATACTACTGACCTGTCCCCTTACTGCTCTTTCCAACCAGCAGGTAGGGATTTTTTTAGGCAGTCCTATGTCAGGCATCCAATATCGAGTGGATGATTTGCGGTTTTCTTTTGGGTTAGATGATATTGGACTGGCATTTGATAAGACATTTTCAGTGGCGGAATTGTTAGGTAAACCTAAATTGGATCCTTTATATGCCTTTCTTGGAGGTCAGTTTGTTGATGATAAGAATAATAAAGTGGCAGTACGCTCAGGCGTAGGTTTCCTGTTACCCGTAGAAGACTTTACTTTTTATGGTGAAGTAGGGCCCAGTTTGTATGTCGTAGAGGACATAAAACTTAAACTGGAAGCAAGTTTAGGTGTTCGGATCAGTTTCTGAATGCAGCAGGGCTCATCTGGCATGAGCCCTTGTTGTGCTCACAGGTCTAAATACATCAGTACGGGGATGAGTAAGATATTTATGGTCACTAAGTAACTGGCGATCATAAATAGCTTCTTCACTTTGGTACATCGTTGGATAAAATTTTCGTTATAATGTTGCATATGTTCATTGCGTCGGAGGTAATGGAACAGCTGCATTTGTTTGCTAAAGTCACTCTCAGTCTTAAAAAAGACTCGACCATTTACTTTGAGGTAAAGCATTGGATCTACATCTTTCATTCGATAGAGAAGGCAACGTAACGAGGATACAGATCGGGCTATATTGATTAGAGTAATAATAGAAAATGAAATAAAGATCAGGTCACTATTATTCATGTCGTCTCCTTATGAACTCAGTCGCTTTATTCAGTCGTTTGCTCACCCTCACTATAATGAGTGTAATATATATTTCCATTTTAGGTAGGGCCAGGCTTGAAAAGGATGATCCCTATAGCGGGTTAAGCGGGAATACCCTTTTCTTGCTTGCGGTCATGGCGTTACAGTAAAGGGTGCTGAATACAGACGGCTTTGTGTTTGGCGTGGTGCGACACTAAAGCGGTAATTTTGGCCTGGGATAGGGTTGTACCAACGCACTTCATATTCTCCCATATGATGAGCGGCGCTAACCAGATAACGGATTTCAATATTATAGTTCTCATCCGTGATGGGTACTAATCCCTGTTTCAGCGTTTGCCATTGACCTTGTTGTTGTATTTCTACTTTTATGAGAGGCTGGTGGAAGGCTATTTCGCCGGGGCTAGCATCCCGCTATTGGAAACGTACATAGTTTCCGCACCATTACTTTTCTCACTATCTTTCACACTTTTACTCGCATATTCACTTTCTTCAAGTTTAATCTTGGTGGGCCTTGTTACGGCGTTGGTCGGTTGTTGCATGATAGGCTGAGTGAGTATTTTACGCTGGCCCTAACTACCCAGTCTTGTTGGCGTTAATACGTTTACGATAACGCTATATTGCCACTCGGGCAAGCTTTCATTGATGTTTTGGTGCTGTAAATCTCGCGTCAATACACCCCGCTGTGCACTGAGGTAAGGGTTTGAATATTTGACATAAAGTGTGTGACCCCCCCCCCTTCATAACCTTGCTGGGCATATTCTTCAGGCGTGGTGGCGTTACTGGCTACCAAAACATATTTCATCGGCGTGTTCGCACTAGCATATTCTCGGCTAACTCTGTCGGAAAAACCAGCTACGCGCCATGATGTTGCCACCTTTGAATGCAGACAGGTAGGGCATGCGGCGTTCATAAGCGCTGCCTACAACGGGCACCCACGGCTGTTGCTGGCAGAGGGTAATGCCGTCAATGCGGTTGCTAGATTGAATATCCACCCATGGGCATACCCGGCGGTGGCGTGATATCAACAGATACGGCACCTGCGATCGTGTCTGCTGAACCGGAATTGTTACAGGCTTGTTGTTTTAACTAGCTCAGCTAATCCGATGTGAGTATGTTTTTTTCATTTTTTATGATTTTAAAGATAGTGAATTTACACTTTATCAGAAGTTACCAGCCAGTAAGGGCGCAAGCGCGGATGAATTTATTATTTAATTATTTTCTATTAAATAATGTACAAATCATGCATTAGATTTACTAATGATAAAGTCAAGAAAATGTAGTGGATTAGCGCATTTATTTTACTTGCCCGAATACGACTTCAGCATTATTATCCCGCTCGAAAGCTAGCGTAAGATAAAGCCTCATTAGATGCTCACCTGTTACTGTCTCGTCATTTCAAAAATACCCAGAGTAAAACTCTATTAATCGCGATTTACTTTAATAAATCGCAAGTTTTCATTTACTGTTGTGAGGGTTGGATTGTGCTACAACAATCGTCTTCTGCCAAAATGGCAAAACTATTATTTTTAATCGTAATTCTTACTGCTGTAGGGCAGATGACACAAACCATGTATGTGCCATCAATTGCTGCAATGTCACAGGGTTTTTCTGTCCAGCCATCTTACCTGCAGGCCGTAATGGCGGCTTATTTGATTCCTTATGGCTTATCGCAGTTTATTTATGGCCCGCTGTCAGATCGGATCGGCCGACGTCCGGTGATCCTGGTCGGTATGGTGATATTTTTACTGGGTACACTGGCTGCTTTGTTTGCGCCGAGCTTTGAGCTATTTTTATTGGCCAGCTTTATTCAGGGCTCGGGAACCGGGTGCGCCGGCGCTATGTCCCGTACCGTTACTCGTGACTGTTACGATGGTGCTGCATTGCACAGGGCAAATAGCCTGGTGAGTATGGGGGTGATATTTTCACCCTTACTTGCACCCGTGATAGGTGGTTATTTGACGATCGCCTTTGACTGGAAAGCCAGTTATGTATTTTTACTTATCCTTGGTGCTTTTGTTACTCTTGCTATGATGCTGATGTTCACCGAAACATTACCGGTTGAAAATCGTCGTCATGAACGCGTTTCTGATAGCTACCGTTATGTGCTCAGTAATCGACAATTTCAGGGCTATGTATTTTGTCTTGTGGCGACCTTTGCCGGCATCGCCGTGTTTGAAGCCGCAGCCGGAGTATTGCTAGGCAGCGTGTTACAGTTAGATGCGAAAACGGTGAGCTGGTTATTTGTATTGCCCTTACCCGGTTATTTATTTGGTGCCTGGTTATCCGCCAACTTGGTGCCACGTATTGGCCATCGTCGATTAATGGATATTGGTATGTGTGCGATTGTCGCTGGTGGATTAGTTATATTTATTCCCGGAATATCAGGACTGGTGACGGTGACGTCATTGATTGGTGGTGGTTTTATATCTTTCATCGGCGCTGGCATCATATTTCCAGCAGCGACAACGGCCGCCATTCAGCCATTTCCACAGCATGCGGGTACTGCGGGTGCTATTCTGGGTGGTATGCAAAACTCGGGCGCAGGTCTTGCGACACTGGCGGCGTCATTGATGGGCGCGGAAGATCAATTTAATCTTGGCTCTGTGATGATTGTGTCATCGCTGCTTGTTGTGCTCAGCATATTATGGGTGCGCCGCCGTCACCATAATGATGGGTCGGTTATGGCTTGATGATTGGTCTGTTGATGTTGTTAGCTTAAAAACGGGAGCCGAATAGCTCCCGTTTTATTTTTTAGGTTAGTGCCGCTGCTGGCTGCAACCTGGGTATATTCACCGTTATTCTGTTAAGTCATAATTGATTAGCGCTGGTTCGATCTGGGACTTGGCGTTGCGTGCGTGTCTGAATCGAGATAAATTGTTATAAATTCGGATGCGGGCTCTGTTAAGACCACCAATGGGCTTATGATCAAGGAGTGCATTAGCCGGAGAAAATGAAAATACTTCTGCCAGGTCAAAGCGTTCTTTAGAGTCGATAGCTTGTTCCTGGATCTCAATCTGGGCGACTTTGATAAATGGACTATGCTGTTCAGACCATTCAACCGCCGCATCTTCAATCGGCGTAGTGTGTTCATCTTTGAATTCTTGAATGTAAAAATCAAACGTGGCAGAACCATGCTGCAGTTGCTCATTCATGTTTTTAGTTAAATAATCATCGGTCAACTTAGCTGGTAACTGGCTCTTGCTCGCACTGGTCGGTACTATTTTATATTTCACCTTATTATTACCAAACGCATAAGGTGTCGTGCTCCAATAGTTTAAATCTAACAGGCTCGCATCGTTTTTCTTGCCAATTTTCATGGTTTTTAAAACTGAAACTTTACCAGTTAATAGCAGTTTCATCACTAAAATTAGTGGGTTCCACTTGATAGAGTAGTAAACTGCATCGCGGAACAACTTCACCGTGCCCAGTGGCATTGTCGAATGAGACATTAATAAGAAATCTTGGGTTTGCTGCTCATTGTCATTAAATCGTTCACCTGTGACCCCAAGCAGTTTGATGGCTAAACCACGAAAATCTTTTTCTTTATCAGATTTAACCTGACCACTGGCGTTAGAAAATCGGATCCAGGATTTATAGGTTTTTGGGGTCTTAAATACACCCACTTGTAAATGCGTTGGGATATCGGTTGCCACAGTAAAGTTAGCCTTCGCTAAACCCAAGCACTTTGGGTGGGCATCCCGCATTGTGCTGCCTTCGATATAATCCAGTTCCATTTTTTCTTGTAGGATAGATTCCATTTCATCGATTAAGCGAGTCTCTTGTGCATTTTGAATTGTCATGGTTTACCTTAATATTTGTTGTTAGTTCAAGCGGTTTCAACTAAACATGAGCGCATCATACAACACAATTAGATTGTGCTGTCTTCCTTCCTTCATTGGCAAATCCACTGCTCGCTATTTTGTTCTTTCTTGCCGAGGCACTTTTAGTCGGTATGAGGTAGACTGTTCATTATCGCTAAACAAGGCTTGGTCAATGATGAATAAACCCTTCTCACAACCTTTTTCACAATCGTGTGAAAATAATAAACATGCCATTTTCGCTGTGCTTAAATCTGTATTTTCAGACACGCAGCAGGTACTTGAAGTCGGTTCGGGTACAGGTCAGCACGCTGTTCACTTTGCTAAACACTTAGCTCATCTGGAATGGAAAACCAGTGATCTCACCGCTAATCATGCAGGGATCAATCGCTGGTTAGATGCTGCGGCATTAGTTAATTTATTACCGCCGCTGAATCTCGATCTGAACGAACCCTGGCCAGTTGTCAGCGTTGATGGCATCTTCACTGCTAATACTTTACACATTGTCAGCTGGCCTCTGGTGATCAAATTTTTGCAATCTGCCGCAGCACATCTGGAGCAGGGCGGTAACCTATGCATCTATGGGCCATTTAACTACCATGGCCAATTTACCAGCCAAAGTAATGCCGATTTTGATATTAGGTTGAAAAATATCGATCCCAGCCGGGGCCTTCGTGATATTGAATCAGTCGTTACGTTAGCTAACTCCCTTGGGTTAACGCTGGCTGCCGATCATACCATGCCTGCCAATAACCGCTTGTTGGTCTTTATGAAAGTTGAAAGATAGCTTCAATATTCCTCTTTATGTTGCTGCAGGTAGTTTAGCCATTGCTGTTCAAACTGACTCATGCGCAGATGTTTTCTGGCTCTAAAGTGAGCCTGTTTATGTTGTTCTGAAGTAAAAGGCCCGGCATGGCAAAAACGGCAGCAATCCTCACCCCGATTCCGGGATAGAGTCCGGGACTGGCGGAGCCTATTAGCAAGTTCTTGATCAAATTGATTATCGAGTGCTGAAACCGATTTCGGACTCCAAACATAGGTGGTGCCTTGGGTATCCTTAACATGCTTGTCGCGATCGACATTGCGGATCCGGTAACCGGGAAATTGAGTAATGTCAAAGGGCATCGACCCTTGGTAATGGATATCTGTGCCTATGTTCAGGGAATGTTCCATATTCCATTCACTATAAGGTTTGACATCTTTTGAGGTGATATAACAGAGCTGAGGGCCATGCGGATCAAGTAGCTGTGCACAAGCGTTGATCAGGAAGCGACGTAACAGGCGGCGATTCAATACATTGACGCTGATTCCTGCACATTTATCGTTAAATTCAGCCTGAGAAGTAAAACCGGGCACAAGTGGGAATTGGAAAATCACCAGATCAAAACTGTGTTTATTTACCGATGACCAGGAATTTGGCTGGATGATATCAAACTCGGTCAGCACAGTGCAGTGCTTTGCCTGTAATTGCTGATGGTGAGCGGCGCCATATTTGGCGGCCAATGTCGGGTAATCGTCAAAAATAGTGGCGGTTAGTTGCTGCGGTTGATAGTGATGGAGCAGGGCTAAAGAGAATGACAGATCGCCGTCTCCTACCGTCAAAATGCGCCATTTAGGATTAATAAACATTATTTTGCCTTAACGCCGTTCACACGAAGTGCATCCGCGGCAAGCTGAGCGGGAATTGCTGCTGCGATCAAGGTTGTTTCGTTGAACCCGGCAGTACGCATTTTTTAGGCAGCGACGATAATCAAACCAGCCTTGTGGTTTAGTGAGTACGATACAGCCGCTAAAGTGTTTTAGCAGTTCAGCGCGGTGCTTCTCGATAAAACTGTTGTCAAAATCAATCTCAAACAGCTGCAGAAATAATTCTATACTATTAATATTTTTAAGTTTATCTTGGATTCTAAGCACTGATTTTGATTTTGTCCCGTTGTTCTCTTTTGCCATGAGCTTACTTGCATCGTTTAATTACAGCGTTTTCGGTAGCAAAAAAGTTGATATTGCAGAAGTGGTATCATCAACCACCTCGTTTAAAAATGCATGACCAGGACCGTCAAAAATCAACAGTTGTGAATTGGGGATTTGAGTGGCCAAAATATGTGAATTTTTAATGGGAATTATATAATCCTGGCTGCCGGCAATAATCAGCGTTGGGTTTTTGAGTGAAGGGAGTCGAGAATAACTATTAAACTGTAGCAGGGCGCCAAGCTGCCTTGTTCTTCCTTCTGCTGTGATCGGTGCGATGTTCATTTGAGCTGCAAATTTTTGCAGCTCTTCGATAGGCACCGTTTCTAGATATTCCTGAGAGAAAAAGATATTTGCAGTAAATTTACGCTGCCTAATTTTTGGTTCTAACAGATAGTTTTTCCATAACGAAAGCCTCTCCTTTGATAGGATAGCACCTCTTCTTGGGCCACAGCCTGTGCATGCTAAAATCAGTTGATTGACACGATGAGGGTAATTTATCGCAATTTCTTGCGCAATCATTCCGCCCATGGAAACACCCAGAATATGCGCATTATCAATATTAAGTAAGTCCATTAGGGCAATGGTGTCATCTGCAAAGCGCTTCATCGTGTACCATCGACTGCCTATATCACTTCTTCCTGAGCCTCTATTATCGAATAAGATCAGCCTAAAATCTTTGGCCAGATCTGCAATCATCTGTTCTGGCCACCAATCAGAGTTGGCAGTGAACCCCATGATCATGACAAGCGGGGTGCCTTCACCCACAGTGCGGTAATACATATTTATATCATTTACTTTAATGTGTGGCATAGGTTCTCTTTGCTTTGACTTTGATAAACCGAAGAAAAAATGTGACTGCAGATCTAAGAATACATCAGAATGATAAAAACAAACATAGCCGTAATGCACGCTGTCGCCTCTTTTCCTGTCGCTATACTCATTACCATTCGAAATTCAAACTCAAAGCCCCGCTTGAACAGCAGAATAAGGCGGCATATGCAGGGATGGTTTATTCCTTTTTAAAATATTACAATGTAACTGCAGCTTATGCTAGTAGTATTACACGCTTGTTGCGAATAGTTCTCGTTTAGATTGTGTTATGTTTTCTTCCTTGTTAGTATGGCTTCATCTTCTTTATAACAAGGAAAACATATGCTTCGCCTGGTGTCTTTTTCAGTTTTTTTTCTGCTCTCTATTTCTTCTACTTCGGTATTTGCCTCTGCAGCTGACGCAGGTAAATTTAAAGTGGTCACGACCTTTACTGTCATTGCAGACATGGCAAGGAATGTTG
>JBLHPA010000010.1:0-39351 GCA_047628235.1 Moritella sp. | reverse complement strand
GAACTTGTTGATCTCGGCCAGCAAAGTCCCTATCTCGCCTCGACTCTGTACGCTTCGCATCGGAATATGATTGCTAGCTGGGTAGCAGCCAATCTGCCTGATACAGCGGCAAAACAAGATTATTTACAACTGCGCAGGGGCGCGATTCAAGCCAGCCGCAATCTGGTATTAGACGGTTATGAAGCGGAACTTGTCTTCGGCCAGGCGGCCCTCGATACTTATCTGGAAGAACCTGAAGAAGGTTATTACATTAAGTCGCCTAAATCTTTTCTGGGTGCCACCAGCTTAAGCCAACCGCAACTCACCTTAATGGAAGATGTCGTTACGGCAATGATCTGTAATATTAAAAATAATGCAGAAGCGCAGTTAGATAAACAGATCACCCAGGTAGTCATGGGCAAACCTGTTAACTTCCAGGGTCTCAGGGGCGCTGAAAGTAATCAACAGGCGCTGACACTGCTCACCACAGCTGCACAACGTGCGGGTTTCAAACAGGTCGAATTTCTCTATGAACCCCTTGCAGCAGGGTTTGATTACGAGCAAAGCCTGGACGCAGAAAAAACCGTATTAGTGGTTGATATCGGTGGCGGTACAACAGATTGTTCATTACTTAAAATGGGGCCTGAACATTGCGGTATCAGTGATAGGTTTGAGCATGTACTCGGCTATTCCGGTGAGCGGATCGGCGGCAATGACTTTGATATTCATTTTGCACAAAAAGCACTGATGCCATTATTTGGTTTAAACAGTCAGTTAGAAAACGGCTTACCTATGCCGGTAAAACCATTCTGGGATGCAGTGGCGATCAATGATATTGGCTGCCAGACCCATTTTTATAGCCAACGCAACCTGACAAGTCTGCAAGACTTACACAAGAGTGCAGAGCAAAAAGAGTTGCTGGTTCGCTTAGTCAAGCTGCAACAACAAAAACAAACCTATCAAGTAGTTAACCTTGCAGAGCAGATGAAAAAACAATTGTCACAGCAAGTAGAAACGACAGCAAAATTAGATTTCATCGAAACAGGTCTTACCCAGCAGTTACAACGTCATGAATTAGAACAAGCCAATACTAACCAGCTTACCAAGATCAAAGCTCTAATAGATGAAACTATGATACAGGCTCAGACTACACCTCAGGTTATTTTTGTCACTGGCGGCACCGCAAAATCACCCATCATCTACCAATTTCTGCAACAGAATTATCCAAGCTGCGAAATCATCATTGGTGATCACTTTGGGAGTGTAACAAAAGGCTTAACCCGCTGGGCTGAACAACTATTTACTTAATGTCTTAGGTAATAGGTGCTTAACTTATTAGGTGGTCAGATCGGGTGATGAAAGCAGCATATGGCTGAAACGATTCAATCATATGCTGTAACTTGCTGAACGAAAATAACGTAAAACGTTAGAAAGTGAAGCTCAAATTAGCTGAAGTACCAAATTGATTCTCATTGGCATACGATGCTGCTACGTCGAGGTTCACAGTACCGAATGGGCTAATCCCAATACCCGCTGTGACGGCACCGTCCATCGTATCTTGCATATCATGCTCGTAACCGGCACGTAACTGCGCCCAGTGCCAAGCGTTTAGCTCCATACCAACCCGTACAAACTGGGTATTGTCTTCTAATTCAACAAACCGTGTTTGCTCAGTCAGGTCTGCATCAAGCCCTACCGTAAAGTATTCAGTGGCGTAAGCAAGACCTAGCGTCGCCTGTGGCGTCAGCTCATAAGTCATATTAGTTTTAGTTACGATCTCCTGCGAGATAATATTTTGCACCGCAATCGCCGCTCTGAAATCATTCTTCAACCATACAGCGCCCAGATCGAAGTTAAACCCGCTGGTCTCGGTGGCATCTTCATCAGTTAGTTCCATTTCAAAGTCATCAAGGGTAGAAGAGTCTGAATATGTCTTCAATATTTGGAATTTAGGCGTCACACCGAAAGAGAAGGTTTCACCGTATAATTGATATTTTCTCGCCAACGCTATACCCAGTTCAGTATAACCAAAACCGGTTAGCTCTACTGTAGAAGCTTCATAGCGTTCTTGCGCGTCACTTTTATCAGAAACATTCACATCTGCAATGGTTTCAACGAAACTTCGACTGTACAGGTTTACCGATACAACATTACTTGGAATAGCGATAGCAAAGGCAACACCTGCAGTGACATTGATTTCCTTATTGTCTGCAAGATCATCTAGATACAGATCAACACGGTCTAAATCCAATTGCGATGGACTGTTACCACTTTCATCAATCACATCCTGCAGATCCTGCAGATCCTGGATAGTCTCGATAGAGCCATCTGCATCTTTCACATTCAGGCCAATGGCAGGTAATAAAATACCGATGTCATCAGAATCATCAAACACAGCAGCCAGTGCCGGATTATACAAAGGAGCAGCCAGATAATCTGCCGTTGCGACACCAACATTACCCATACCATTAGTACGCCCATCAGGGGCATACGCTCCTGCAGATGAAAGAAACGAAGTAAACGCCAAGGCGATACCGATTGAAATTCCATTTTTTGACATAATTTAGGCTTTTCCTAATGCAATTAAGTAGAATTGCATTGTAATACTCTAAAACCCCTAGGGACACCGGAATTGCGGATCAAGTTCAAATTTATATAAAATATTTTGCAAATACCTGAACTAATTTATTCACGGCCAATTGCAACTCCGCATCACTGGCATTAGTAAAATTCAATCGCAATGCCGGTTTTGCCGTTTAGGCCTGCTGATAAAATACGGCGCTGGGGACGTCGCGGTACGGTAAACTGCATGTCTGCATGCAGTGTTCAAGGTCACAGGTAAATACGGCGAGTTTGCCAAGCATTTTGGGGCGATTGATGATCCGCGCTAAGCCGCTAAAGTTTCACATCCCCTTTTTGATATGATGTTTCTTACAATGTGCGCAGTCATTGCTGGTGCTGAAGGCTGGGCGGATATCCAAGAGTATGCAGAAGAGATAGTTGAAAACGGTGGTGATTATCTGTTGGCAGTGAAAGATAACCAACAGTCACTGGCGAACTCAGTCTAAGAGGCCCTCTCTGAAACAATGAATAGAAAACTTGAGCCTGGGCAGCTAACTATCGAGCAAGGTCATGGCAGAATAGATGCCAGACAATACTGTGTGCTTGATGCTAAGGATGTTGCAAAGGCGCATCTAGACTGGAAAACTTAAAAAGTATTGGTGTAGCTATCGGTTATCGACAAATTAAAGGCTGTCAACCATCGCTTGATTATCGCTATTACATTAGCTCAGCGGAGTTAACCGAAAAGAGTTTTGCTGATGCTGTTCGTGGCCATTGCTTGATCGAAAATAGTTTACATGGGGTACTTGATGCCACGATGAGTGAAGATAGTTGCCAAATATATTGCGATAATGGCGCTGAAAACTTAGCTTACTTAAGGCACATTGTTCTGAATATGCTAAGTGCAGAATCAACCAAGCTAAGTATCCGATTGAAACAGAAAAGAGCTTGGATGAAAACTCACTTCTTAGAACGCGTACTTGTTGCAGGATTTAACAAAATCGATAAGAGTTAGCAACTCATGCGGTTGCCCTGGCATATGTACGCTATGAGAAAAATCACTTTCTGGCTAAAAGTGAACAGTTTGAGTTACACTTCTGCCTGCCTGTTTTCACTTTTTGCTAATCTTTTAATCTTTTAATCTTTTAATCAAGCAGCTAAGACCTCAGGTAGGTTGGATATAAGAACAGACAATCTGGGCATAAAATGAAGGGAATAAATAAAGAGTGCTGCCGATCAAGACAAGCACTCTCATCAGTATATTGCAATGCAACTTCATACTCACACTTTCCAAGTTCTAGCACTTGTTCAGGAAGCTGCAGTGACAAACCAAACTATAAAACTGTTTTAGTTGTGATAAGCGATCGCGTTTTGGCCAACTTCTAAATTAGCAGGTGATTTTTTAGTTAATTTCCATCTGAAGAACAGAACTGCATATATGAAATTAGCACCAAAACTCAGTGCGCCCATAACCAGCATCAAAGTGTAATTTCTTGGTGCAGCTATCATATTGGCATTTACAAAAGGAGTGAAGGTAAAATAATAAATCATAAACAGCGATAAAGTAAATGCTCGTGCTTGTAACCAAGTACCTTTTTTAATATAGATAGCAGGCAACGTACAAGCTAATAGTACCGCAATGTTGATCACCACTAGATCAGGGAAGTTGAGATAAACGAACGTAATGTTCCAGATATCATAAGCTATAATCCAGAAAAGTGTCATTCCTGGCCATAATGTATCCCGTTCTTTTGAATTGTCAGGACCAATCTCTTTCCATCTTGACAACGTTATTATGCTCAAAATACCGCCCAGCGCATTTAACGTATTTGGAAGGAAACCAATGGAAAAGTCCTGCCCTACAGCTTCAAATATATTGATGATCAGGATAGCTGCCACGAGAAACTTAGCCCAGTTTTTAGAGCCCAATTTCGTATGACTTACAACAATAAACCATACCGTTGCAATAATTGGAGAATATAACTTGGCCCATTTGAACCAAAGGGTAATGCCGTTATCCATCCACATAGGTAAGAAAGCAATAGGGATAACACAATAAAGTAATATAGACACATATTTGTAGCGTCTTGATAGTTCATTTAAAAGAACTAATAAAAGGAAAAATCCAAACAAATGTACCCACGCGAAAGTACTATGATGCTTTGACATCAATATATTTTCGCCGTTTACATCCATTTGAAATGTTTCATCGTCGACTTTTTTAAGGATTTTTCCGTTCAAATCCTTTATGCCATCACTTTCTTTGCTTTCTATTTCAATGCCATCAGCCTTGACTTTCCAAGATTTTAGCTCTGTAAGGTTCGTTCTAGAATCTTGCTTGGTAACTTCAACTTTCCCATTTGTTTTAAAATTAAAAATGATCATAGTATCGCCACTACCAGCATCACCTTCAATTACCGATTGCCATTTCCCGGGTTTAACAAAATCGATGGCGTTCTCAGATGCCGTAACTGCTGTAGCATTATCTTGCCCTATAGCAATGTCGTCGCTAGCAAAAGCGGACACCGTTCCGATTGCGAGAACAAAAAAGGCTGATAATATTTTTGATGTTAAATTGTCCATTGTTTCTCCATAACATAATTTAGATTTAACTTTCTAACAACGTATTACTTTTAAATTTTTTCACTGACAAAACAATCCTGAATCACCAACTAAATTTACACAGCCTGATATACGGGTAGAGAAAGACGCAATCTATATTTAGCTCAACGCGGCTTAACCATGGCCCCATCTACAGTGGCTGGTACCTGTTAATTTACGCTCTATCAGGGTAAGACACTTTACACTCAACAATTGATAAAACTACAACTATTACAAAGCTTTACAGTGAAAAAATCATTAAAAGGCAACACAATGTAACAACATAGCGGTATCTGCTATTACAACGAAGTCAAAAATAAAAATCACTCAAAAAACCAGATCGCCAACAACAATAATCAAGCTGGGTCAATATCGCTACATTGCCTGCCGAGGGATAGACAAACCGTTAATACGTCGCGGCACGGTAAACAGCATGTCAATTCCCGGTGGTCTGCACGCCGTATTCAAGCTCACGGGTAAATACGGCGAGTTATTACCTTACTTAAGTAAAATAATCGAGCAATGGTTACCCTCATCAGGATTTAAAATGCAATCAACTCCGGCACATGTACACTATGATAAAAACCATTTTTTGGCTGAAAGTGAGCAGTTTGAGTTAGATTTCTGCCTGCCCATTTCCACTTTTTTCTAGTCCTTAATTTTCTCAAACTGTGTCTGTTTTTCCAACGCCTGTTGCTCTTCAAGTGCCCGGTTACAGACTTCACATTCTTTAATTTGATCTTCTAATGCTTCGCGCTTTTCCTGGGCACTTTCTGCTTCATCCTCACGATCAATGCCAATAAAAAAGTTCATACCCAACGCTACTAACGAACCGGTTGTTATACCTGAACCTAGAATAACTCGGAATGAATCAGGCAGGTGATCAAGTATTTCAGGACGAACAGTCACAGCCATGCCCGATGCGATACCAACAGCGATAATAAGCATGTTACGTTTGGTAAAGTTGATACGGGAAAGAATGCCAATACCCGCTGAAATGATCATAGCGAACATCACCAAACCTGCACCACCAAGCACCGGAGATGGAATGGTGACAACGATGCCGCCAAGTTTAGGAAACAAACCCGCTAATAGCATGATGACACCTGTAACAGCGACAACATGGCGACTTGCCACACCAGTAATCGAAACGATGCCAACGTTCTGGCTAAAAGATGAGAATGGTGTCGCCCCGAATAATGATGCCAGAGCACTGCCGAGCCCATCACATAAGATGCCTTTCGACAATTTCTTCCCGGTTAGCTTAGTATGCGTTGCATCACTCAAGGCAAGAAAGTCTCCGGTTGATTCCATAATGGTGACCAGATACGCAATCGACATCCCGATAATGCCACTGATAGTAAAGCTCACACCAAAAGGTAACAATTCAGGTAGCGCAAAAAATTGGGCGTTACGCACAGGTGAAAAGTCGACAATACCCATGAAGATGGCAACCACATACCCTACCGCCATGCCAATAACGATAGCAGCGGCGGAGATGATCCCTTTGCCTACCTGCGACAACACAATGACCACCACCAGAACAAGCAAACCTAACATCAGGTTACTGACCTGACCGTACTCTTCCTGGCCAACAAAACCGCCAGCAAACCAATCGACAGAGACCGGTAATATTGTCAGGCCAATCAGCACCACAACTGTGCCGGATACAACGGGAGGAAACAACTTGCGGATTTGCGGCATAAAACGGCTGCCTATAATCATAACCAGCGAACCGACCAGTGATGCCCCGAAAATACCGGAGACGCCTGCATCGAGGCCGACGGAAATAGAAATCGCCACAAAAGTAAAACTAGTCCCCATTACAACTGGCAGTCGGATGCCCACAGGGCCAATACCTTTACACTGAATAATGGTAACAATACCGGATACCATTAAAGCAGCATTAACTAAGATCACCATTTGATCTGTCGATAAACCTATCGCACTTCCTACCACGAGTGGAACCGCGATAATAGCGCCCATCGCTGCGAGCATATGTTGGAGCGCTAACAGAATTGATGCACCAATTGGCGGTTTGTCTTCAACGTTATAGAACAATTTCATTTCAATACCATCCGTTTCTTATACTTCCGTGGAAAGATTGAACAAGCATGACATTGATAACCCCGCCAGAATGGAGTCAAAGGTTCGTTCACTCAACCACACAGTTCAGTGTACCCACCCTTTATGCCTGCCTACTCGCTACATAATGAAAGGACAGTTTTCTATCTCTAGAAAACAACCGTTTCAACATTACTTAGAGCTTATTAGGCTCTTCCAGTACCTCCTCTAGTGTGAAGTTCCTCATCGTGTTGATCTATCTTATCTAATGCCAACTAAGCAAGAGAGATGACGATCCAAGTCTTACCTAAATCGACAATATCTGTAATAGAGCAACTATTAAGCCAAGCTTAAAAACTCGCCAATAAGATATGAAATTTATGACTGCGATCAGACTTCAAGCAGGAACGAAGGGTAACGGCGGATGACAAATAGGAGTGTGTGTCAAATGGATTTTTGATCGATTTTTATTCACTATCAAAGCAATAGCTTTATTATCAAATTGAGAGGTCATGATACCTTAGCACTTGAGGCCGCGTGATCCCGCTAGTTGATGATGAGATTACAATGATGGTTGCAGGTAAACTGGTGAATTATGAAATCACAGCGATTTATTGATTCCGCTCATTGGCGACAGAAAGCAAAAAGGCGCAACTTAAATGAATAAGTTGCGCCTTTTCTAAATGAATGGCGGAGGAGGAGAGATTTGAACTCTCGAGGAGCTATTAACCCCTGCTGGTTTTCAAGACCAGTGCATTCGGCCACTCTGCCACCCCTCCGCAGCAGGGATGAATACTAGACTAAGCCTTGCTCGTTGTAAATACAGCATAACTAAATAAATAGTAAAACAAGACTATCTGGTTATTTTTCACCCTGTTCGTCCATTATTTAAAATAAGCTAAGATCAGCTAACGTCAGTAATCAGCGCCATTTTCCGCCGTAGATAAGCTATCTGCTGCATGTGCGGTAAATCTTTAGGGCAATTATCCTGACAACCCAGCAAGGTCATGCAACCGAAGACCCCATCTTGATTACCAATAACATGGTAAAAATCATTCGCAGTACGGGCATCCCGACTATCCAGCTCAAACCGTGCTAATTTCATCAAGCCCACTGCGCCAACGAAGGTATCCCGCATCTGTTTGGTGGCACAGGCTGATACACAAACACCACACTCAACACAGCGCTCTAACTCATACAATTTTGCCGCTTCTTCAGGTTCCATCGGCGCTTCAAGCTGATGAATATCATTATCACTGGGCACTGGATGCAACCATAATTTTAGCCGCTCAGCCAATTCCCGCATAAACTTGCCCGTATTCACAGACAGATCGCCAATCAGCTCAAACCCCGGCAATGGCATCAAGTTAATTTCACCTTTCGGAAAGGTACTCGTTAAGGTGCGGCAGGCCAAGGTCGGCAAACCATTTATCACCATGGCACAGCTACCGCAGATCCCTGCACGACAGACAAAATCAAACTGCAATGAACTGTCCTGCTGTTCTCTTAGCATATTCAGCGCAATAAACACCGTCATTCCCGGTGCTTCTTGCAGCTGATATTTAACCATCTTGGGTTTATCCTCTGGTATTTTAGGATCATAACGGAAGATATTAAAAGTAAGGTTACGTCCTTGGGTCATCGTTTTTCATCTCCTGCTAAGCGTTCATTCTGAGGCATTAATGCCTCCGGCAATATATAGGGCATTAATGCCCGTTGCTTTGTAACCCTATCCACATCGGCGCCCAGCTCGGCCAAAATAGTATCAATTTGTTGGTGGCGCTTCTCGGTATCCGGGTGAACAATTGCATTGTCGATACCGTATCCCCGATAGCCGGGTGGTAGCTCCATCGTCATCACATCCAAGTCTTCATAACCCAGCTGTGGAGCCAATGCATCCGGATCTGGCCAAGTTGCCAGGGTTCTATTTAGCCATTCTTTATCATTCCGCTGTGGAAAATCCTCACGCGCGTGAGCACCGCGGCTTTCAGTGCGTGCAACAGCACCACAAGCAACCGTTAACGCCACTCTCAGCATGCGTTTTAATCTTAATGCCGCCACCAACTCAGGGTTAGAGTGACGCTTCTTACATTGCACAACGATATGCTTCGAACGTACTAACAGCGCTTGTAATTCCGTTACCGCTTTATCGAGTTCCGGGCCATTACGGAAGATCCCTACATAGCTCATCATGATGCGTTGCATTTCATGCATCAGGGTAAATACATTCTCCGCTGCTTTCGGCTTAGCCTTGTTTGACTCAGTGCTATCCTGAAACAGCAACGCATCGATTTCAGCCTGTAACTTAGCCACACTCGTTTCAACCAGTTTTGTATCCAACTGTAAGCTATTTTCTTGGCAAAAATCCGCCACATATTTACCGACAATCATGCCAGCCACTACTGTTTCTGCCAATGAATTACCACCAAGACGGTTAAAACCGTGCATATCCCAACACGCGGCTTCACCGACACTGAATAGGCCTTTAAGCTGGGGACTTTCACCGGTTTCATTGGTTCTGATCCCGCCCATGGAATAGTGTTGGGTTGGGCGAACCGGGATCCACTCCGTCACGGGGTCAATGCCCAAAAAGCTCTCGCAGATCTCTTTCACTTCACGCAGGTTAGTCTCAATATGTTCACGGCCCAGTAAGGTAATATCCAGCCATAGATGCGGTCCATAACGACTTTCCACCCCCTTGCCTTTGCGCATATGCTCAGTCATTCGTCGTGACACGACATCACGAGAAGCCAATTCCTTCTTTTCCGGCTCATAATCCGGCATAAAACGGTAACCATCTTTATCGCGCAACAAACCACCATCACCACGACAGCCCTCGGTAGTTAATATCCCTACCGGTACTATCGCTGTGGGATGAAACTGTACCGCTTCCATATTACCCAGGGTCGCAACCCCGGTATCTAGCGCCAGCGCCTGACCGATACCTTCACAAATAATGGCATTGGTTGATACTTCGTACAGACGGCCGTAACCGCCTGTTGCCACCGTAGTAGCTTTAGCGATATAAGCGCGCAATTCCCCCGTAACCAAACAACGTGCAACCACACCATGACAGCGTTTGCCATCTTGGATAAGCGCCAATGCTTCGACCCGCTCGTGTACGGGGATATCCATCTCAATGGCTTTATTATCAACCGCATACAATAGGGAGTGGCCAGTGCCATCTGCCGTATAACAGGTACGCCATTTTTTGGTACCTCCAAAATCCCGCGCATTAATCAAACCGTGTGCAGCCTTGGCCTCTTCAATCGTTACTTTTTCTGCATTAACAATTACTTGGCGTGGCCCAGCCGTGATACGGCTCCAGGGTACTCCCCAGTTATTCAATTCCCGCACGGCTTTGGGGGCACAATGGGCAAACATGCGGGCTACTGCTTGATCACAGCCCCAGTCAGAGCCCTTAACGGTATCTTCAAAATGCACGTCTTCATCATCACCCATGCCTTTGACTGTATTCGCTAAACTGGCCTGCATACCGCCCTGCGCCGCAACTGAGTGTGAACGTTTTGCAGGCACGAGAGACAACACAACAGTATCTAAACCGCGTTCTTTTGCCGCAATCGCAATTCTGAGTCCGGCTAATCCGGCTCCCACCACTAAACAATCGGTATAAATAATTTTCACATCTACTCCTTAATGAACTTCCGTGAGGCAGTTTCCGATGATTAACTTGCGTAAGGTAAAAAGGCAAATATTGAAGCAGTACCGATCAATACAAATACCACACTGATAATGTTCTTCAGTTTTTTGATCCGATTGCGCGTATTCAGGTCACGCACAGCTCCCCACTTAAGCGCAACTCGGTAAATGCCGATGGCCGCATGTAGTTCAACCGCAATAAGTAAGGGGAAATACAGCATCCAGGCATTGTCCTGCCAGATCCGCGTTGCAGACCCCACAGGTCCAACCGTTTCTGGCGCTGATCCAATCAACCATAAGTGCACTGGCAGTACGACCATAATGATCACACCGGTCACAGCCTGCCATACCCACAGTCGGGTATCGCCGTGCTTAATGACTGTCAGCTGTTTGCGCAGGGCACGTTGTTGCTTCAGATTTAATGGCAGTTTATGCATGGCCACCAGCATATGCACCAACGCCAACGCGGCAATAGCAATGGCGATCAAGCTTACAATCCAGGGATAACCATGACCATCATCAGATAAAAAACTCAGTTCCATCGTGCGGGCAACCCAGGTCATCGCCTCGCCGCTGAGCAAGATAGACGCAACCAAGACAAGGTGAGTCCATAAAAATAAAGTAAGTAACACCCCTGATCCACTTTGCACAAGATCAAGCATGCCACTCCAATTCTTAGTTCGCATTTTCATTCGCATACAACCGCCCCAACATTACCTACATAAGGGTAGTTTTGCGCAGGTGTAAATACCAAACCGTGAGAGAGATCGTGTTGTTTGTAATATGTTGTATTTTTTAAGGTAATGTTGAATTTAATCGGTGTGAAAATGAGATGTAGCAAGTAGAAAGAGGTAAATAGATGAAAGATAAGAATATATACCCATGACCATTAAAATGCAGAAATCAGCATTTTGAATAACCACGGGTATCAGCAAAATGAAAAAATGCCGTTGCTACCCTTTCATTATTACTGTTATTTATCCGACGATGTGGCACCAATTTTATGAATTGCAAGGTCTGCGCCGTGATATTCCGACTCTTCATCAAGACGAATACCCACCAACTTATCCAATGACCCATATACCAGGAAGCCACCGATGAGCGCAATAATAGCCCCCGCAATAGTACCGATAAGTTGAGCCATAAAGCTAACGCCCCCCAGACCACCTAAGGCTTCGCTGCCAAAGATACCCGCGGCAATACCACCCCAAGCACCACAAAGGCCATGCAATGGCCATACACCCAGTACATCATCAAAGTGAGGGAACTTGTTTTGTACCAGGGTAAAAATAGCCACAAACATACCGCCGGCAATCCCACCGACAACTAACGCACCGATTGGATGCATCAAGTCTGAGCCTGCGCATACAGCAACCAGGCCGGCTAAAGGACCATTATGAATAAAACCTGGATCTTTTTTACCAACGACCATCGCAACAATAGTGCCACCGACCATCGCCATTAGGCTGTTCACAGCCACCAGCCCAGAGATGCCATCCAGCGTTTGCGCTGACATGACATTAAAACCAAACCACCCCACCGTTAGGACCCAAGAACCCAGTGCTAAAAAGGGAATATTTGAAGGGGCAAAAGCGATTACCCGGCCTTCCCGGTAGCGTCCCTTGCGTGAGCCAAGCACCATGATCGCTGCAAAGGCAATCCAGCCACCGACACTGTGAACGACCACAGAACCAGCAAAATCATGAAATTCAGCGCCGAAAGTTTCCCCCAACCAGGCCTGGAAATTATAATTACCATTCCAGATCATGCCTTCAAAGAAGGGATAAACAAAGGCCACAATAAGCACAGAGGCGGTTAACATAGGGTAAAACTTTGCTCGCTCAGCTACACCACCAGAAATAATGGCTGGTATCGCTGCAGCAAATGTCAGCAAAAAGAAAAACTTAACCAGTTCATAACCATTGTTCTGGGTAAGTTCATTGGCGCTGGCAAAAAAATCCATGCCATAGGCAATTTGATAACCGACAAAAAAGTAAGCCAAAGTAGACATAGCAAAATCGGTCATGATTTTCACTAAGGCATTGACCTGGTTCTTATGTCGAACAGTCCCAACTTCTAAAAAAGCAAAGCCTGCATGCATGGCGAGCACCATGATAGCACCCAGCAAAATAAACATAGTGTTAGCGCTTTGCACTAAAGTCTCTACTGCACTATTAACGTTTTCCAAATTAACGTTTTCCAACTTTCTTCCCTCTCTTATTATCAGCGTAACCCTCTACGCTACTGTCTTTTCCCTGAAACTCACAGCTATCGATTTTTATTTCACATATATATCACATTTACTATACAGCAAGTAAATATCATGTCTATAACAGAATTATCAACTGTTTGTCGTGGTTTATTGACGAAAATACAAAAAAACAGAGGGGTAAGTGAAGATTATAGTGAGCTGAAATACGACCGATGACGTTGAAGCAAGAGGGCATTATAAAACACCCTCTTGTATATTGCTACGCTAACGCGCTTACACTTGATTAATTGGCTTTTTGATTAGTGCAAACTTGCAGAGACTGCCAATGGTGTCCGGAAAGCACCAGTAATCCTGCAAAAATACCTAAATTTTTAATGAAATTCTGCAGTTCATGGGCGCCTTCGATACCCGTAAAATTCCAGAAATCATGCAGGCTAACATTAATCACTAATACCAAACCAGCTAACAGTATAGCGACAATAGCAGTGTGGCGATTAACGATAAGTAATATTGCAGCTCCTATCTGGAAACAACCTGCGATTGCGAGTAGCACAGGTACAAATGGCATCCCATGCTTTTCCATTAAACCAATGTGCATATCCCATGCGACAAACTTCATCACACCCGGAACAAGAAAGTACAACGCGAGTATGACCCGGCCAACACTCAATAATATTTTATCCATGCTATACCTGCCCTTGCGCACTAAATTGAACATGCAAAGTCGCATTTGAAAAGCGAGCGGCGTTATAAGGCGTAATCATTTTAAATTCCTCATTAGGATTTCATTTTCCAGGATATTTAATTGCATACAATTAAATAGCACACAATTAACCTGCGTATAATAATACTGCAAAAATGAGAAAGCAACTAAATTGTGCACGATTAAACTAACCAGAGGGTGTTTTGCTATTTATGCTAAGAGCTTATCTTAGTTATGGGTATATTTTTAATGGCCATGGGGATGTTATGAACTAAAAATACCAGGCTAATTGGGCAAACACGCTATATTCTGGTTCCAAATAAGATGGGTTGAAAGTCATCGGATTAACAATGGGAATACCGCCAAACTCTGACCCTTTAGCCCCCATGGGAATATTCAAAGCAACAATAAGTTGGAGATCTTGCTGCAGATCATGCTGACTGAGAAGCTGGATTAATCCTGAATGATCAGAAAGATTGGTAAACACATTAGGGATGATTAACCATAATGGTGATATTTCTACTGTCACCGAACCAGCAAGATAATGCTGACCCAGAGTATACAGTTCTCCTCTCGCTAAGCGTGCCAACAATGCCGGATTATTTTCTAATCCAGAAAGGCTGTAATCACCATTAGATTGACCAAATCCATTATAATGATACTCAATTAAAGCGGAGGCATTTTTATCTGCCAGCATCCAGGAGTAAGACCAGTTAGAGACAAAACTCCAGACGCTATTACTATCGTAATCACTCCCAATATTTCTGTTAGCATCAGCATAGCAACCTGTCCGAGTATAAACTAAATCACTGCGCCATACCGCGCCACCGATATTAGTGATATTGCCTAAGCCGAACACATGGTCTTGGTAGTGATCCGCCAACAAAATATCCCACTCCAAATTATCGCTAAACAGATGGTACTTAACGGCAACAGAATCGACCTCACCATCAACGTTACCTCGCTCATCCCGCCTTGCTACCCAGACTAGCTGTAGATCATTACCGCTATCGGTCAGGTACTGGGCATACAGCATGTCATCGCCTGTTTTATATTCTTTATCAATGGATGAGGGAGAAAATGGATTAAACAGATCCATCGGCGCATATATCAATCCATTCCCCCAGCTGATAGCCTGTCGGCCCAGTTTTACCACCAGCGCATCCTTAACATAACTGATCACCGCGCGATCCAGCCGGTGCACCAACGCATAATTATCCTGCGCTGTAACAGTGTGGGTAAGATCAAACAGCCTTTGCTGGTCATTGATCAGCGCAGCGGGTAACAGTGAATTGCTGGGTTGCTGGTTGGCTAATCGCTGGGTGTCGCCGTAAATAGAAGTTAACTGATAGTCAGTGTCTACCTGCCAGGTACCAAAATAAGCCTTAAAATTAATGCGCGTATCACTATTTAGGTCAGCGACCTGCCGATAGCCTAACTCGTCATGAAGGCTGTCTGTAGAAAACTGCTGATAGTTAGCAATGCCTTTCAGGTGACCTTGTAAATTATAATCAAGCTCAGCGGCAACAATCGGGCAGGCACCTACCAAGGCGCTGATCGAGATTAAAGGCGCAGCAACATTGATGGCAAGAGACTGTCGAGATAAATGTGCTACTAACCTGTTTAGCATATAATCCTGCATTTTTAGCCTAAAAAACTTGGAGCTAGCATAATTTAATCCTGCAGTTGCGTTAGCCGCTCTGGTGTTAAAAAGTCAGCAGCGATACGTCCATCTTGCATGGTGACCTGACGCCGGGCGAAATTCATTATCCGCTGATCATGCGTCGCCAGCACCAAGGTGATTTGATGTTTATCATTCAGATTTTCTAATAATGCCATCAGTGATTCAGCCGATTTTGAGTCTAGATTTGCTGTCGGTTCATCCGCCAAGATCAACGCAGGGTTACTCACAATAGCGCGGGCAACAGCAACCCGTTGTTGCTGACCACCGGAGAGATCTGCAGGACGGCGATCTTCCATGCCCGCTAAACCGACTTCATGTAACATAGCCCTGGCTTTACGCGAACGTTCACTCGCGCTCACGCCCTGGATCTGCATAACAAATTCGACATTTTCCTGTGCCGATAAAACGGGGATCAAATTATAGGACTGAAACACAAAACCGATCTTTTCTAAGCGCATATCCGCCAATTCACTGCTGTTAAGCTGAGCGATATCGCGATTATCAATCAATACCTGGCCACTATCCGGCGTTAGCAAACCGCCGAGGGTATTCAATAATGTTGTTTTACCTGAGCCTGATGGGCCGGAAAGGCAAACAAAGTCCCCTTTATCTATGGTTAAACTTACATTATCAAGTCCCTTGATTTTACTCTCGCCCTGAGTAAAGGTTTTATAAACATCGGTACAAATAATCTTACTCATAATGACTCTCTATTTAGCCGTTGAGGCTGTCTGGATTATTAGTGTTTATTCAGTGCGACGATAGGATCATAGCGTGATACCCGCCAGGCTGGGTATAAACAGGTTAACAACCCCAACACAATAACCACGCCATTTGCTAAGAGTAAGTCGGCCAGCATAAATTTAGGATAGAGCACCGCACTGGCACCAAACATGGCCATACCCTCTGCCAGCGCAGAGATATCAATCCCCTCTTTAATCAATGCTAACGTGAAGATACTCGCTAGGTTGCCGGCAATCAGTCCTAAAACCAGCAATAATAATGACTCGAGTAACAAGATCGATAATACACTGGACCCCCGCATTCCCAGCGCCTGCATCAGGCCAATCTCACGAATACGTTCAAACACCGCCATCATCAATGTATTGATTAAACCAAATGACAGGGCAAGAAAAATCACAATAATCCAGACTAAGGCAAAACCATTCATCACGTTCTGCATAGAAGCCAGGTAGGTATCCAGCTCCAACCAACTTTGGGTTTGCAGGCCATCCGCAGTATGCGTTTTAATGTAATCCGTCAAACCTGCAATATCGCGATAGTCATGACCTAAAATCGCAATTTCAGATATTTGATTGGGAATGTTAAGCAACGCCTGAACATAACTGAGATCCGCATAAACATAGCGCGCTTCAAAACCCGGCACTGACGATTGATAAATACCGGTAATAACAAAACCCCGATCAGCCAAATTATTTTCCGGGTCCTGCGACATGATCACAATGCGCTTGCCTAACCGGGTCTCCAATTTATCCGCCAGTTTCTGGCCAATAATGATCCCTTTATGCGTCGCCGCAGATAAAAATTCACCTGCAATGATATCTTTTTCATTAAATCCAAAAGCACGCTCTCTCTCAGCATCAACACCAAGTAAAGTGACTCCTCTGCTGTCTCGCTCGCTGGCAACCACAGCCGGCACCTTAACGCGCATTGACCAGTTACTGATTTCAGGCACATTGAGTACCGCCTGAAACGTCGCACCTGGCATTGCAAAACTGTTAACCACACTCGGATCATTTAAATAATTAACGTCATGCACCTGGATATGACCCGGCAAGTTTTGAATACCATCTTTGATCATGCCATCGACCATGCCTCGTATCAGCGCAGTCATGAATATCATCGACCAAACACCAATACTTATCGCCGTTAACATGATCGCCGTACGGCGGTGATTCCGCCATAAATTACGCCAGGCAAGGGTAAATGCCCCAGAGAAAGCAATGTTCATTATACCGCCCTCATCGCGTCAAGCGGTGCTAACCGACGGATCTTCATCGCAGGGTAGATTGTCGCCAGCACAGAGAAAATCATCACTAAAGAAGGACCAGCTAAAGCTGCCAACCAATTTATGCTGGGATATAAACGTTCAGACATATTAAATTTGGCGGCCATATCCTCCATGCCTGGATAAGAAAAACCATACACATGCAGATAGGCGGTGATAGACATGCCGATCACCACCCCAATAACTAATCCAAGCACAGCCATCATCGTGGTTTCCAATAATATGAGCCGACTCAGTCTGGTCGGTCGTAGCCCCAATGCCATGACGGTGCCAAACTCACGGGTGCGCTCAAGCACTGACATCAGCTGCGTATTCATCACCGAAAACGATACCAGCACAATGAGGATGACGTACATGAAAATAGCACCTGAAATATCGGCCTGAATTGCCTGTTTGATGCCAGGCTGCAATTCATCCCAATCTCGTAACCACAATTCCCCATTTTTATTCTCGTTTCCTTTTCCACTTGAATACGTTTCTAGGGCCTTATTAGTTGCTAGGATCTTATTAATAGCCGCTTTCCAGCCACTCAGCTGTAGCGCATCAGGGCTGCGGATCACAATATAATTAGCCCGCTCCTCACTACCGTAAAGCGATTGAAAATACGATAAAGGCAATTGCGCCAGATTACGGTCTATGTCTGCCAGTCCCGTAGCAAAGATCCCCACCACGGTAACAAAGCCTGCGGCAATAGAACCCTGCCGATCGGAGCCAAGTAAGGTGACTTCATCACCGAGCTTGAGTTTTAAATTTTTAGCCAGCGTAGCACCTAAAATGACAGAGTCACTGTCATCATTAGTTAAATAACGGCCCTGCTTTATCTGCCCTGAAATACTCGATGTATACTTATCAAAATCGGGCTGAACACCCACAATTTGAGCGCCAAACGAACGCTGTTCGCTGGACAATAGAGAAAATGCACTGCCTCTCAGTGCGATAGCATCGGTGTTGAGTTGCTGGCGCAGTTGGGTAGCAAGGTTTTGCGCCCCATCAATATCATAACGCTGTTTTGGATTGTCCAAATAACGGCTATCCTGTACCTGCAGATGCCCGGTAAACAGGTTTAAGGCATTATCAATCATCATCTGGTAAGTGCCCACTTGCAACGACAGCATAAAAACCAGTAGCACATTAGAAAAAACCATCGCAGAAATAGTGATCCAGGTACGGGTTCGATGACGCCACAAATTACGCCAGGCAAGCGTAAATATTATATTCATCGGCGTGGATTCCTTAAGTTAGATAAGGTAAAAACCTGGCTGCTTAACGTAATATCAAATTCAGCACTCAAGGTCGTCATCTCAGTCCATTCTTCCGGTTTATCGTGTTTGATCATCCGCAATTGAGTCGCCAGCGTTCGGCCTCCCAACGCCGCTATTTTCAACGCAGTCAGGGATTTAATAAGTCTGCCATCCTGATCCCAAAACTGTTGCTCAAGCAAGACATGATCATTTCGGATCTTGAATACTTCCTTACCCCATACCACCGCGGCATCAGAGTTAGGCACAGAAGTGATCACATACACCTGATGGCCATTATCCTGGTCTATGCGATCAAGCGTGTGGGTATAACTGTCCAGTACATCGGTAGACTTACTGATATCTTTGTTAGAGAAGTCTCCGCCCATCCAAGGCTGGTTCATCATTGATGAAGGGATCCGGATCACCCGATTAACTTTAGGCGAAAAGGTCCACATCTGATTATCTTTCAGTAATGTCGCACTGCCTGCATCTTTTTTCGGTGTAGCAACACGCACCAGCGAGTTTTTGTCCCCCTCGGTCCAGGCCGTCATTGTCATCACACGTTGCCAATCAGGGCGATGGATCGTCATCTTAATCTGAGTTTGAGAGGTAGTGCCACGCCACTGATCCATCGCGGCTTTAATCACAGCTCTGGCTTCAGTGTGGGTACTGGGGTTTTTTATATTTGCAACACAGGTAGAACTAACAATGACTGCTATTAAGGATAGGAAACTGACAAATACAATTCCAGTTAATCGTTTACTCATCTCTGTTCCTCGCGTCCTATTAAATTGGCTATTTACAAGATCTAACATACACTTGTGAGTATGAAAGAAAGAGCTTATAAATATCGAATCTACCCAACGTCTGAACAAGTAATATTACTTGCGCAGACCTTTGGCTGTGTGCGTGTTGTTTATAACTCTATTCTTCGTTGGCGTACCGATGCTTACTACAATGAGCAAACAAAGATTAACTATAACGCGGCCTCAAGCTATCTAACTGAACTCAAGAAAACTTCTGAGTTAAGTTGGCTAAATGACGTTTCCTGTGTTCCTTTACAACAATCTCTGCGCCACCAACAAACTGCTTTTAGACACTTCTTTGAAGGCCGAACGAAGTACCCAACATTTAAAAAGAAACGCTCTAAAAAATCTGCCGAGTTCACTAAATCCGCATTTAAGTATGTAGATGGTAAGCTGTACATCGCCAAGTCAAAACAACCCCTTAATGTGCGTTGGAGTCGTGAACTGCCAAACGAACCAACTACGATCACAATTAGCAAAGACAGTGCTGATCGCTACTTTGTTTCTTGTCTATGTCACTTCGAGCCAAAACTACTGCCGATTAGTAAAAACACAGTCGGTATTGATTTAGGTTTGACTGACCTTGTTATTACCTCCAGCGGTTTCAAGTCTGGTAATCCTCGTTACACCAAGCGTTACGCTAATGAATTAGCTAAGGCTCAACGTGTGCTATCGAAGAAGACCAAAGGCTCTTCTAATTTTCAAAAAGCCAGAAGGAAAGTCGCTCGTATCCATGCAAAAATTATGGATTGCCGTCGCGACTTCACCCACAAACTGACTACACAACTGATAAACGATAACCAAGTGATTAGCTGTGAAAGTCTTAGCGTAAAGAATATGGTCAAGAATCAAAAATTGGCTAAAGTAATTAGCGATGCCAACTGGGGCGAGTTTGTTCGCCAACTTATCTATAAAGCTGAATGGTACGGTCGAACCGTTGTTCAAATTGATAAATGGTATCCAAGTTCTAAGCGCTGTAATTGCTGTGGTCACATTGTCGATTCCTTACCGTTACATATAAGACATTGGAGCTGTCCAGCTTGTGAAAGCAAGTTAGACCGCGATATCAATGCCGCAATTAATATTAAAGGCGCTGGGCAAGCGCTGTTAGCTTGTGGAGTCTAGGTAAGACCTGATCAGCTTTAACGCTAATTAGGCTCCAGACTGTGAAACAAGAATCCCCTTCCTTTAGGTGGGGGAGTCGTCAAAACAGACCTCAATATATGACATACATAGATAGTGAGAATGAACTAAACAATCATATCGAGCTATACTGGAGAAGGGAATAATTTATAAGAAAAACGTGAATTTAACTGTTATTAAAGTAAACCGCCACAGTTTAACAAGGTAAACGACCACAGCTCAACAGACTTCGCCAAGGCCAGATAACAAGTAAGATCCAAAAGCACTGTGGTTCATTGGTTTTTAAGCCGTTATTGCAGATAGCGGGACGCAAATTGGGCGAGTACAGATCCATCATTATTATATAAGATCAGCGCAGCATCATTCACGGCATAATATTCAGTCTCTGCTAATACCGCCAGAAACTGATGTTCCAACCCCATATTTTGGAAACATGTTTTTCTCGTCAACAGTAATTGTTCAAAACTGATCTGGGCTTGCAGCAAAGCGTAGTTTCCAGCGAAACGATTGCAACCGGAAAAACCAGTCACTTTTGTTTCATCACTGCTAAGCACCATATACAATTCTTGTTGTTCAGCCCCCCTAACGACCGCGTTATCACCCAGAGTGGTTAACTTCCAGTAAGTATTGTTCAATCCCAAATCATTAGAAGTGCTACTTGCTACCGTGCCATTTGTTTTAATACCATTTGTTACAGGCCCTTCAATCTGGGAACCGCCTGCACCCTCAGCGGTTCCATTGATTAACCCCTTGAATGAAGCATAGCCCTGCGAGCAACCAGTAAGGCTAAACAGTAAACTTGCGGCAAGAATCATGTCCAGCGCTGCTTTTGGTTTCAGTTGAGAAAAATTAGTTGGCATTTTGGTTGCGACCCTCATTAACAATTGATCCTGAAAATAAACATAGACCAAATACCCATTAATACCGCATATTTTTTGGAACGTGCAATCAAGTGTATAAGCAACCGCGCTCACAATTAAGCACGGTCACAACTAAGTGCAGTATCTACTCAGGTGTTGTAGGTTTCACGAGTAGTTCAAACATCTGCCCAGACAACTTACTCAACTCGGGTATTTGTAGCGCACTCGTGAACAGGGGTTTACCCTCATGTTCTATCCTGGCACGTAGAACGTACTTGCCGTTAGGATTGACCAGTGCAGGCGCATATTGCAGTGAAATATTATACGGCGGCGCAACGTTTGCTTCGATAGTTTTCTGAGCCAAAATAGCACTACTAATATCGGTTTTAGAGACATCTTCCAGGGTAACCGTTACGGTTGATAATGGCGGTAACGCTTGTCGTTCTAAATATAGAACTCGGGTTTCCAACTTTTTCATCTTAGGCCGCTTATTCACCGTATTCACTTTATCTTCAAACACCACCCCCCAAACAGGAATATCTTTGATCTGCATCGGCGTAATGACGAGTGGGTTTTGTTCTAGCAGGGTAAAGTTAGCCTTCTTACCGACTTTAATAGAGCCGATCTCATTTTCTAAATTCAGCGTTCTGGCCGCATTGATCGTAATGGCCTGCATCGCCACATAGGGAGTGATACGTTCCTGTTGCGAGACCTTATTTAACTCCGATGTTTCCCGGTTTACTGCAGTCCACGCTAATGTCAAAGGTGCCATTGGTGCCATTGATAAATCGGAGTGAAACGATACTGGGATATTTTTCTGCACTAAGCTGTTCACCCGAACTAAGTTTTCAGCCCGCTCACTGCCCAAGCCAAACTTTGAATATTTATCCGACAGCGCCCACAGATAGTATGGATTAACTGAGGTTTCTATCCCCAACTTGGCAATCTGATCAACCTGTTTGTCGGTAAAATAGCCCATATGATGCAAGGTGAAACGGTGGTCTTTTCTGGCTAACTGAGCCTGATCCGCCTGGTTAAAATCTAATACCTGCTGGATCTCAAGGTCGCCGTTGGCATGCACGTGGATCTTATAGCCCTGCTGCCAATAAAAACTTAATTGCTGCTGAAACAAAGCAAGTGGTGTCATCCACTCTCCTTCATGACCATCAATATAACCGTCTTCCATCTGCATCAGCTGTGAATAGATCGCGCCGTCGGAAAATAATTTGATCTGTTTCGGTAAGAACTTAATGTTGTCAGTGTTATAACGCCCTTCAAGGGTGTCAATAAAGGCTAATGCATCGTCATTACTTTGGCCTTTGTCATTGTATAAATAGGTACCGTTCGGGATCAAAAACACGTCATAAGGTGGTTTGCTGTCCATTTCTGATTTTAATAACGCATATTCCATATCAAAATTGGCGCTCGGGAATCCAGGCTCAGCTACCGTAGTGATACCATTTTTGAGCACCAGTTGGGACATGATTTTCAACCCCTTCTTATAACGGTCCGGATTGAATAAATCGGCTGAAATCTTCGGTAACAAAGCCAACCAGCCGCCTTCAAAATAATGCCCTTTAGCCCAATTAACCTGTGGATTATCTGAAAAATCTTCCTGTTTAATACCAAACTTTTTGATCGCGGCGTCATTCAAAAAGATTTCATGGAAAGAGCGATGGATCACAGCAACAGGCTTGTCAGGTGATAGTTCATTCAACATAGCGCGGTTAAGTTCACCGTGCCAAAGTTGATGGTAGCCCCACACAAAATAAACCTTATCTTGCTGAGCATTGGCATCAATCGATTGCTGCAGACGCTGTAAATAAGCTAAATGTCCTGAAACACCTTTTTTTACCTGCGTTGGCAGGATCCAGTCATGAGGTGCGATGATCTCATTCGGTAGCATAATAGCGGCAATAGAAGGATGTACATGCGGCTCAATAAAACCAGGTAACATAGTCTTACCACTAATATTGATCAACTTAGTGATATCGCCACTTAGCGTCATTGCCTCCACTTTAGTGCCAACAAAGATGATTCTCTTATCCTTAGTGGCGATAGCTTCAGTGTAAGTCGGTAGGGCGCCTTCCATTGTCAGAATATCACCACCAAAATAGATGGCATCCGCAATCGTTTCAGTGAGTACCGGTGCAGCCACCGGTACTACAGTCGATGAAGAAGGAAAAGGAGAAGGAGAAGGTTTAACACCTGTCTCTGTCATTACAGCTGAACTTGCTTCTACCACAGGCTGACCATTCGCCATGGCGGACGCTTCGATCTGGGCTACCCCGTCATTAGCAGCCACAATATCGGTTGTGCTGGCACTCAGTGCAGTGCTGAGCAGTGCACCAAGTAAAATGACAGTTTGTGAAAATATTTTTGCTGACAGAGGTAAGCGTTGAGTGGACATCTGTTCACTTCCTTTTTCGGATTGAATAACACCGGAATACTGCCACAAAATAGCATATCGACGGATGCAACACCATAAAATCAACGCTATACCCAAGCTAATTCAAAGGAGTGCTTCAGAGGTACTTTAATACTCTCGATAAGCGCAACAGCAAGAGTAATAATCAATATTACCAGAGTGAAACACCACATCGACTAACAATATCTTTGTCTAATTTAAGATCACCAAGTCATCAATCTGCACATTGGCCGTAGGTTGCCGAGTGACAGTAATAAGGCGCGCCTGCTGATCATATAAATTGATGACTTCAACTTCGCTGCTGCTATTAACCTCTTTCTTGCGACTAATACCAAACTGGTCAATATAACTGCCCGTATGCTTGATCACGAACTTATCACCCAGTTTCAGGCCATTATTACGTCCAATATTGATATCCACCTCATTGCCGTCAACGGCAATGACCCGCGCTTCAACTAATTTACACTGCAGGCTGGCATCCAGATCAAACAGCACATCATCAATGATAAGCTGTAATGACTCACCGAACTGAGAACGCCAAAATTTTAGCGTATCTGTATCAACAATACGGTGTTTTCCAAACTCCCATTTGGTCACTTTGCTGTAACTCTTATCAAATAACAGACTGCCATTAAAACCGTCAAACACTTGTACATTTAGCCTAAAATTTCGGTCGGGTAGATCATCTGCAAGCACCTTAGCAAGGCCATGCACCGTTGGCTTAAGTGTTGAAAGGTCAGTGATTGAGCCCATAATAATATACTGACTATCTGCAGACTTGCTCATCTGCTTTACTTCTTCTGAGGTTAAATTACCGCGCAGCGGCAAAGAATTGCCGCTGAAACCAATATTTTGATTGATAAACTCACGCGCATCAAAGGTTTGACTGTTCTTTCGCAGGCTTTGATACAGCAAACGACTGAATGACTCATTTATGCCATAAATAGCGCCATAACTGGCATGATCGCGATGTGCGATATTAAAACGCAGTAATGACATTGACTTCTGATAGCCTGCGCTTAGACATTTATTGCGGTCTGCGACAATATCAGTGACCACATTAACCGTAATGATGCCTTGCTTTATTTTTTCACTTTTTAACCGGATGTCTCTGATTTCACCATCCATACGCACCTGAAAAGTATCCGTCAGGATCTTGCCACCATTAAATGTCTGTAAACTTGATACAGATGCTCCCGCATACAGTAAGGCCTGTTTAAGCGCATTCCGTACAGCCAGTTCACGGGCTATATCAACGTTGTTATCAACGATGACAGCCTCTCCCTCGACCTCATACCATTCAGCGAGTAAACCGAATGAGTAGCCGAATGAACAACAGGCAAGTAATAGTAGTAGTAGCACTTTCTTCATTTTATGGCCGCATCAATTATTTATTCTGAGTATTCCTTTTAAAAGCAAAATTTATACCAGATCAATTTTTTTAAAATAAAAGTACACTATCATGCTCACGTATACTCAAGATTATTTGCTGTTTGCCGATACATTGGCAGAGTAATTGCTTATATTTCATCATTACTGACAATTAATCAATTACCTATTGCCGTTTTTTTCTAGGATAAAAAGATATGAAGCATTTTTTACTACCGCTTGCCGCGGTTGTTTTAACTTCGGCATGCACAGTGATAGAAGAGCCAAGCCATGTTTTACTCGCTGGCGCCAATACCAAGGTGCAACCAATCGTGATTAAGCAAGTCATAATCCAGCCAGTGTACAGACCGAGTGCTGATTATGACAATATGGCACAAAGTGTGCTTAGCAAAGGTGAGTATAACAATATGTTTATAAGTCCTTATACATACCCTTATCGTCGTAGCATACCTACGGCAAAAAAATAAGCCACATTTGGCAAGGCAAACAAAAAAGCATTTAAGGAAGTAACATGAAAAAGGCAATCATAGCTATCAGCCTAATTACATTACTCGCTGGTTGTGCACTAAAACAACCGGCTAATACGACGTCAAGCTCAGTACCAAAAGAAACCCCGTCCCACTCCACCTGGGACGGCAACTCATATGAGCCAAAGTATCCAAGGAGCTTATTACCAAATCAGCCTATTAACTATACCCAAGAGCTGAGCCTCATCATTCGTGGTTTAGCGGATCAGTTGATCGTCAATGATTTGTCTATTATTCCTAATAATGAACCGATTGCTGTCACTTCATTCGTAAATCTTGACGATTTATCGACAACAAATTGGCTCGGACAAACTATCTCTGAATCTTTTATTCATGAATTGACTATTCGGCGTATCCCTGTCATTGATTATAAAACCACGGGTACCATTAGCGTGACGGGGCAAGGTGACTTCGTATTCACCCGTGATTGGAAAAAATTACGGGGTCAGTTACCAATATCTCGCGTATTAACGGGCACCATGTCTCGTAACAGTGAAGGGGTTATTGTTAATATCCGGGTGATCAACATGGAGTCAGGTTTTGTTGAGTCCACTGCGCAAGGCATTATCCCTAATCATCTGGTCATTGGCGGTGCTAATAGCATGGGTCCACTGGAAGGCCGAGGTCGTTATATCTACCGAACTGGCTCAGCCCCTTCTGTACGAATCACTCATTAAGGCTTTTGAATGAAATATCTGCGTCTGCTCATGCTTATTACGTGCTTTAATTTATCGGGTTGTTTGTTATTAGAAAAAAATACGATCTATGACATTAAAGAACCAAAATCATTCCCAGTGCTGAAAGCGGTTGGCTATGCCGCACTTAGCTCACAACCTGGCAATAGTGACAGTGAGCGTATGCTCAATGCGATGCGAGCTTCCAAGCTAGACGCTTATCGAGAACTCGCAGAACAAGTGAGCGGACAGGAGATATACAGCGGAACCAATTATAAGTCGCGTAGTTTGCAAGGCGAAACGATGGAAGCCTCGGTATCGGGCATCATTCGCGGCGCTCGGGTAATACAAACTTACCCGGTAAATGAAGACGTCTATGCGACAGAGTTAGAACTCGACTTCAAACGTGTCTTTGAGTTATACGAAAATACATCATCAATGCCAACACGCGTGCAAAAAACCCGCTATTAACTATTTCTGAAATCTAATCGGGCAGCCTACAACTAAAAGCAGGCTGTCATCGCTACCCAGTAAAAGCCCTATGCTCGTTCATCTTTAGGTGTTGCCATAACAACCAGCGTTGTGATTGAGTTTACTTGAGAGATCTCGCCTAACACATCAGAATGAAAACGTTTATAAGAAGACAGATCGGCGGTCTCGACCCTAAGAAGGTACTCATTCGCCCCTGTCACGTTATGACACTCGACGACCTCTTTCGCTTCCATTATCTGCTCTTCAAAGCCAAGTTGAGATTTTTTACCATGGTTGGAAAGTCCAATAGTGACATAAGCGATAAATCCGATACCCAGTTTGTTTAAATTGAGTACCGCACGATACCCCTGAATAACATTATTGCGTTCGAGCTCTTGCACACGGCGTAACGTGGCCGAGGGGGATAATCCTATTCTTTCAGCAAGCTCAACATTGGACAGTCTTCCGTTCAATTTCAACTCACGCAATATTCTTTCGTCAAATCTATCCATATCAACAAATAATTGCTTAATTATTTCCATTCAGGCAAATGTTGGGTTTATCCGCACAATTCCCCATATGTTAGGTATTGTATTTGGTTTTAGTTTAATGATAATTTTGGTTGGTTTCGGGTTAATTGGGCTATTTACAACCTACCCCATTATCCATCAGTTTTTGCAAATAGGTTGTATGCTATATCTGATCTATTTAGCTGTTATGATCGCCACAAGTAAGCCCATAACGAATAATATAGCGCATTACAGACCAATGAGTTTTCTCGCTGCAGCCAGTTTTCAATGGGTAAACCCGAAAGGTTGGTCAATGGCGCTAACAGCAATAAGCGTCTATGCATCACCCACTGAACAGCAAGGGATCTTACTTGTCTCTTTGATTTTTGGATTAATCAATATTCCTTCGGTCAGTATCTGGGCCATAGCCGGAAAGCAATTGCAGACGACCTTAAAAAATCCGAAGAAAATAAGATTTTTCAATTACTGTATGGCGGGATTACTGCTGTCTTCAATTGTTCAGATAGTGTGAATCAATGATATCAGACTCACACAATTAAAACAGCAAAGGAACGCTGTAGAGTAAAGCCCACAACAGTACACAGAGGGAGGTCTGAGCCAGTTGTAAATTTAGCGTTCGCCCGCTCCTTACATAGATGCCCCGACATAAACCAAGCTGCACTGGTAGCAGCAACAGCATCCACCAGCTTTGATAGTCATCCAGCAACAGCAGTACGGAAGGAAACATTATCAGCAAGCAATACAACTGCTTACTTGCAGTTACACCCAGCCGCGTTGCCAATGTAAACTTCTGACTGGCACTGTCTGAAGCGATATCACGGGTATTATTCACCAGCATGATAGCTGCTACCAACAAACCAATTTCACTCGCGGGAACAAATACGGCAGCATTTAATACCCCCGTTTGCAGATAATAACTGCCAACCACAGCTAGCCAGCCAAAATAGAGAAATACGGCCACTTCTCCCAGCCCATGGGATGCAAGGGGTTTAGGACCGCCACTGTACAGATATACCCCTGCCAGAGACAGTAAACCAAGCAAAACGAATGGCCAGCCACCAATATAGAGCAGATAACTGCCGCAACAAATGGCAATAAGGCACATGACGATGATGCCATAGCGCATAGCACTCGGTTGGATAAACCCTTTATGCATCGCCCGATCAGGACCCAGACGATCATCACCATCGATACCATTTTTTCCATCGAAATAATCGTTTGCCAGATTAACCGTGATTTGCAGTGCCATGCAGCACAGCATGCAAAGACCAGCAATAAAAAGACTGAAGCGCGCACCCGCATCATAAAATGCAAGGGTTTGTCCCAATAGGATCACAGCGAGTGCAACCAAGAGCGTTTTCGGACGAATAACAAGAAGCCAAGGGGTAAGTTTTATCATTATCTGCGGCAGGTTAAAAATGAATAAAACAAGAGGATAAAAGACCTTTTTATTAAAGTCCACTTTTATTAAACTAAGCACTGCCGAGCAAAGACCAAATATACCCGTTGCCATGTAACTAAACTTGGTAGATGGGCATATTTACAAGCGACTTCAAGGTGCAAAAATCTGCGAGAATGTTGAGGTAGCTTAGGTGCACAGTTATGTTACGATGAAATAACTAAATTCATTCACTTACAAGGCCTTCATATATGCTTATATCTTTCTTTATTGGTATCACTCTGGTGGTATTTATCAAGCAAAAAGCAAAACACCCAAACACAGACTCTTCGATCATAGTGTTGATTGGTGATGGGTATAAAGCACTTATTGCTGATATCCAAAAATTGATGAAAAATTGATACAACCAATCACAGGATCATCAGCATAATTCCATTTTGTTTACATAAAATGAGATTAATAACGATAAAAACGGATAAAAATACATATTATAGGTAATTGCTCCACGTTTTATTCAGTTTGAAACATTAAAGCCTTTACATTTACTTTTTGCCAGATAGACTAACGGCCTTAAAAGGGTTAGGTCCTTTTATTTAGTGTTTATCTAGCCTGTTACCTACCGGTAACACATTACTATAGTAAAAGTATGAGGAAATCAATTTTGAGTAGTGCCCAACCTGCAGTTGCAAATACTTTACGTCACAAATTGTGGCTTAACCTACCACTTTGGCAGAAAATTCTTATCGGCATGATCCTTGGTATCACTGTCGGTCTGATCTTTGGTGAAGATGCCGCAATCCTCAAACCAATCGGTTCATTGTTTGTTAATACCATCAAAATGCTGATTGTACCTCTGGTTTTCTGCTCAATTATTGTCGGCATCACGTCGATGCAAGATACCAGTAAAATGGGGCGCATTGGTATGAAAGCCGTCATGTTTTACCTCCTATCAACAGCAGTCGCGATCACGATTGGTTTATTCCTTGGCCACATTTTACAACCTGGCGCAGGTTTAGGACTGATTGCACAACAAGCTGAAGTAGTTAAAGACTCAACGTCACTTGCAGATACTATTGTTGGCCTGATCCCAACTAACCCGGTCAATGCACTCGCAAAAGGTCACATCCTACAGATCATCGTGTTTGCGGTGGCGCTGGGTGTTTCCCTTACGCTGATCGGTGAAAAAGGTGAACCTGCTGTGGCTTTGTTTGAAAGCTTAGCAGAAGCGATGTACAAACTAACAGACATGGTAATGAAGCTTGCACCCTATGGTGTATTTGCCTTAATGGCCTGGGTTTCTGGAAAATTCGGTTTGGCGCTATTGTTACCGCTTATTAAGGTAATCGGCGCCGTTTATCTTGGCAGCATATTACACGTACTCGGTGTTTACAGTGCACTGATCTTGTTCGTTGCAAAGTTAAGCCCAGTACGTTATTTCCGCGGTATCATTGATGCACAAGTGGTTGCCTTCACCAGTACGTCAAGTGCAGGCACCTTACCTGTTTCAATGAAATGTGCACGTGAAAATCTCGGTGTTTCTAAGGGTGTATCTAGCTTTGTTCTGCCTTTAGGTACCACGATTAATATGGACGGCACCGCGCTTTATCAAGGTGTAACAACGCTGTTTGTCGCTCAAGCATTTGGTATTGATCTCGGCATGCCTGAATATATCACCATTATTCTCACTGCAACACTCGCGTCTATCGGAACAGCCGGTGTACCGGGTGCTGGTTTAATCATGTTAACGCTGGTTCTTAGCACGGTAGGTTTACCCGTTGAAGGCGTTGCCTTGATTGCCGGTATTGACCGTATCTTAGATATGGCGCGTACTGTGGTCAATATCTCGGGTGACATCGCAGCGTCGGTGGTTATTGCTGAGTCAGAAAACGAGTTAGACAGAGATATTTATAACGCTTAGTTTGCGGTTCACCACAAGCCAAGCGATACAATGAAATAAAAAATGCCCTGTACTTGTTATTCCCGGTACAGGGCATTTTTTGTTATACCCGTTATGACGCTAGTTGCAACACAGCCGTGATCAAATTAGTTGATCCAGTGTAAAGCTGAGCGATGTTAACACGGGGTTATATTGATATTCATTATGCGAGTAGCTTTATCTCTTTTTATTTAAAATCAAACATCTTCATTAATCATGAGTATATAACTAGACAAGCCTATTGATTCCAAAATGGAATAAAAAAAAACTACTTATTCCTTTTTATTCTTATCAATAGGCGGTAACCTACTCCCTTAGAGATATCCTTTTTAAAATTAGGATTATTAAGTTCTATGTTACTTTTAGTCGCGATCAAACAGAAAAAGTATTTGCCTGGTTAGAACAAGGAACCGAGCAATATCTCAACGATTTACGTAGCGAAAACGGCTATCAGAAAGACGTCTATTAAAATTTTTAGGATTTAACATGAGCAAAAAAGATATAAAACTTTCTGATAACGAGCGCCTTAAAAGAGAGAGTAATTTTTTACGTGGCACAATCGAAGCCGATTTATCAGATAGAATTACTGGGGGTTTTACCGGTGACAACTCCCAGTTAATTCGCTTTCACGGTATGTATCAGCAAGATGACCGTGATATTCGTGGCGAACGCGCTAAACAAAAGCTCGAACCATTACACAGTGTTATGCTCAGAGCCCGCATGCCTGGTGGTATTATCAAACCAGAACAATGGTTAGCAATCGACAAATTTTCCGAAGAAAAAACCATGTATGGCAGCATTCGTTTAACCACACGTCAGACATTCCAGTTTCACGGTGTGCTTAAGCCTAATATCAAAGGCATGCACCAGATGCTTAATAGCGTCGGCATCGATTCAATTGCAACAGCGGGAGACGTTAACCGTAACGTGCTTTGTACAACGAATCCAGTTGAATCGGAGCTGCATCAGCAAGCTTATGAATGGGCGACTAAAATCTCTGAACTTTTATTACCAAAAACCCGTGCTTATGCCGAAATTTGGTTAGATGATAAAAAATCAGAAATGACTGAAGAGCCCATTTTAGGTGCAACCTATTTACCACGTAAATTTAAAACCACCGTAGTAATTCCGCCAAATAACGATGTCGACATTCATGCCAATGACCTAAACTTTATTGCGATCAGTGATAACGGTAAGTTAGTTGGTTTTAATGTATTAGTCGGTGGTGGTCTTGCGATGACTCATGGTGATATTGCCACTTACCCACGTAAAGCCGACGATTTTGGTTTTGTTCTACTCGAACATACGTTGACGGTTGCCGAACATGTGGTTTCCGTCCAACGCGACTGGGGGAACCGTAGTAACCGTAAAAATGCAAAGACTAAATATACGTTAGATCGAGTGGGCAGCGATGTCTTTAAGGCCGAAGTGGAAAAGCGTACCGGTATTAAATTTGAAGCAAGCCGCCCGTATGAATTTACGTCACGTGGCGACAATATCGGTTGGGTTGAGGGCATCGATGGAAAGTACCATCTCGCGCTATTTATTCAAAGTGGTCGCATCTTAGATTACCCAGGTAAAACCTTAAAAACAGGCTGCCGTGAAATTGCGAAAATTCATCAGGGCGATTTCCGCATGACGGCAAACCAAAACTTGATTGTCGCGGGTGTACCGGTCGATCAAAAAGACATCATAGAAAAATTGGCTCGTGAGCATGGTTTAATCGATGACAGCCATAGTAACCAGAAAAAAAACTCGATGGCTTGCGTGGCATTCCCAACCTGTCCATTAGCCATGGCAGAATCAGAACGCTATTTACCTCGCTTAGTTGAAAAAGTAGAAAGCCTGCTAGTCAAGCATAAGATTGCCGATGACAATATCATCTTACGCGTTGTAGGTTGCCCTAATGGTTGCGGTCGCGCTATGCTGGCCGAAGTAGGTTTGGTTGGTAAAGGTCCGGGGAAATACAACGTTCATTTAGGTGGTAACCGTATTGGTACCCGTGTACCTAAGCTTTATAAAGAAAATGTCGGCGAAGACGTATTCTTGGGTGAGTTAGATACTTTAATTGGTCGCTGGGCTTTCGAGCGCGAACAAGATGAATGCTTTGGTGATTTTGTGATTCGTGTAGGCATCATCGCCGAAATAAAAGTCAGTAAAACAGATTTCCATAGTTAACAGCTAACTTGTTCAAAGCTAGCGCTTTGCAATTGTACTTCCTTGGTCGAAAGTTTTGATCGCAGAGCTAGCTTTTAGTTCAATTGCTTAACCCGATCTGAGGTTAATTATGTACCTTTCCGGTAGCGGTTTATCGCCAGACTGGTTTCAACAACATCAGAATGCCGTTCATAATAATCCACCATAATAATATTAGGCGACAATCCCAATTCCATTTCATAACGCATCATCCACGTCGAAAGTTGCGCATTCGCCTTGTCTGCCATTTTATCTAAGCTGACAAATTTACTGAAAAACGTCCCCGATCCCATGAAGGTTAATTGCATCTGACTGACATAAAATTTGTTGGTGTTTTGATGTTTTCTGATCTCGGCATCCTGATGAGTTTTGAGATCGGCTATCGTTGCAGCATTCGCCCAAGGTGAATCAATATTATTGCCACGGTGCCAATAATAATCAGAGGATCCTAATACCTGCTCATTTTTAGCCAGAACGATAATATTACGGTTCATCTCCCAGGCATCTGCAATGCGTATATTACCAGCATTAAGATCTATATCCCCTGCTTCGTGCGGGATCAATAATTCTGAAAACTTAGCCAAGAAATAATCATTAAAGCGCTCTACGTCCCCTTCATCCTCAAAATCATTGAGCTCTTGGAAATCCAATATCAAGATCTCTTTCGGGTGCGTTTTGGCAAATTCATACAGTGGGTCTAGAACCACTGCCAACTCATCACCACGGACAAAACTGTGCACAATAATAAATTTATCATCAGCATCCTCATTACGTACCCGCAGGTCAAAATAACGAATACCATCTGTCGCTTGCTGGCATAAATCACGACTTTGCGTGACGGCCACGTTTTCAATTAAGCGGAGTGATTTAATCGAAAATGTCCCCGCATCATGCGTGCCCGGAATCGCCATATCACGCAATCGGACATTACTATCTGCCCTATATAGGTGAGTCATCCAGTTACTGTATTCTCCACCGCCGTTACACGTTGCAGCCTGAATGCTGAGACTAAACAACAGAGTTGTGATCACCGCCGCCATCACGCCCAATCTCATTAATTTCATATTATTCCTATTGATTTCATTCATTACAAAAAAATAAATTATATCAAACCTATAGTAGTTAAAATTGGTTGAAGATCCCGTTATATAATCTCTTTAGTGAAAAATAGAATATATGAACTGCGCTTTTGTCAAAACAATATACTAGATGCTACGTTTATGTACCTGCAAGCTGTTTCAGCCAGGAAAAAAAGTCAAACATTTTTTTTATATGTATTTATTTTATATCATATGCGGATCCCACTTCAGATCAGGGAAGCAACGAGCATGTTGAAGTGGTTTAATTATCTCTCTATTTATGGAAAATAAACTTTTTATGCGATTACACCGTATTTTAATCAGCGCTTTATTCAGTACGCTACTGCTACTCAGTGGCTGTCAACTGCTGCCCGATCCAAACGCATTACCTCAGCAAGGTAATACCATCACTAACGATTCATTAGATCTTGCTGTCACGATCAGTGATGATTACACCTTTCAAGGTGAGTTTGAGTACTCAGGCTATACGCGCTTTACTAATACAACAGGTGGCACTAATAATGTCGGTAAGAAGAAAATATACAAGCAAAAAAAATAAAATATCTCTCGATAAAGGCGCTAAAAATGAGTTAGTTAAGCTACTTTATACTGGTAAGAATAGTGTAATCAATGATGGTATATTTAATACCAGTGTGTATGCCAATGCGTTACGCAATTCATACTTCACTATACTTGTAGCAACGCACAGCGATCAATCGACAATCAACATTAAAGATGTTGTTACGCTAAAAGCGCTGTAGTTTTTTTTGTAAAAAATTAGCCGCTTGATTGATTCAGTCAGGTCGCGCACGGGTACTTTCCATTAATCCCAACGGCTGTCTGCTACGCAGGTAATCGTATAAAATGCCTCCCATTTGGAGGCATTTTCATTTGTGCGGGAACATTACGCTAAATATAAAGTCTCAGACCTGTATAATCACCGGATTAAATCAGATAAACAGGCCGAATGAATGGAAGAACTAAACATTTCACTATTTTTTGCAATCAACCAATACGCAACAAATAACCCTCTTATAGATCGCATAGCCATTGCGCTCGCTGAAGGTATGCCTTACCTGTTTATTCTGCTGCTGGGGATCCTCTGGTTTAATAGCCAAGTGCAGCGCAAGTTCATCTTCATGTATGCTGGTTTTACGGTTATTCTGGGCATGCTACTGAGTTTTATTATTTCTCTGGGTTATTTCCACCCAAGACCGTTCATGAGTGGACTCGGTAATACATTAGTCGCCCATGCACCAGATTCATCTTTCCCCTCTGATCACACCACCTTTATGTTTTGTATCGCAATCACGCTGCTATTACATAAAACAACGAGAAAATTAGGATCTGTCTTAAGTCTGTTGGCATTAATTGGGGGGCTGGCTCGGGTATTTATCGGAGTTCACTTTCCCTTTGATATTGCGGCGGCGTGCTTAGTGTCATGTTTGGCGGCGACAATCATTTACTGCATCCGAGGCAGACTAGATCCGTTTAGCTACCCAGTGATCACACTGAGTGACAAACTTACAAAAAAAAGCAGTCAGTTGGTAACAAAGTCTTAAAAAAGGAGAGTGGAGGTGCTCGGTCAGTGCCTGTGCACTGTCAATAATTTAGGCTTCACTCACCAGAAAACGCATGATTTCTTCCATATCTAAGTCAAAATCATCAGCCCTGATCGATTGCACAATTTTGTCATCGCCTTGCTTGGCCAGGTCAATTTTACTTGCGGTCTCGAAGCCTTTTTTGGTTAAACAATAAAATGTATTCACCTTAGGTCTTATCGGATCCTGCTGATTAATCTGCTCTACGATCGCGAGTCGGTTAGAGCCTAGTTTAACCAGGGAGCCGACTGGGTAAACACCCATACACTTAATAAACGAATTAACTAAACTAAGATCGAGCTGCCCTTCTTCAGCAAGATTACGCATGATGTTGAATGCTTTAACCTGAGTGTAGCTATTTTTATAACAGCGGTTTGTAGTCAGTGCATCATAGATATCACAAATTGACAGCATTCTGCCATAGGTAGAAATGCGATCTCCCGAAACCCCATAAGGATAACCTTCACCGTTTAATTTTTCGTGGTGCAATGCCGCGACTTCAAGACTCAGATGAGAAATACCCGGAATGGATTTAATAATCTCAATCGAGTGGTCTACATGTAATTTCATAATTTCAAATTCAGCCGCTGTTAATTTTCCTGGTTTGTGTAAGATCGCGTTTGGTGTGCGTGTTTTTCCCACATCATGCAAAAAAGCACCAATAGCCAATTCCTGAATAATCGATTTTTCAATCCCCAGATAACGGGCAAACAAGGTCATCAAAATAGAGACAGCATAGGAATGCTCAAACAGGTACTCATCTTTATTGCGCAAATTAATGGCACAGACTAGGGCGTCAGCATTCTTGAACAGGGTATCCATCGACTCTTGTGTAAGCCGTTTGATAGGACGAAGGTCGATGTCTCTCCCTTCTTTTACATTATTAAATAATTTTTTCTGGATAACCTTAGCCGCTGAAAATAAGGCTTTGGCCTGGGTGATTTGAGCATTGAATCGAGTCTTCTCGCCGGACGACATAGGCGCTTTCGCTGCCGTTGGCAGACGCAGTTTGCTGGTATTAACTAAGACGCGCTGAATGCCCATCTCTTTTAGCTTAATGATGACCGTTTCATCACTCACCCATTCTGGGCAGGTAAGTCGATAGTCTCCCGTTTGTTGGGTGATCTTCTCAATATATGTACCAACAACAATTAGAGAAATGTCTTGTTCAATAAGCATAAATAAGTAGTCCATGCGATTAACGGTTTTCAGCACGGGCTACTCTAGCACCATAATCGATTAAAATATATGGGCGGAATCAAGCATAAAAACAGAATATAATAATAATGAGATCCAGCGTTAACGATTTACACTCTCGTTTGAGGATATATTCGCTGTTTTGATAAGAAGGTGAGTTTTGGACGTGTAAATATGAAACAAGTGGTTGCTTAATATACAAAATATTAGATTAACTACATTTTGTTTTTTCAGTGCTATTTGCTTTTCACTACAATTCGTTCAGTACCGCTTTTTCAGAACTGCTCATTTCAGAACCGCTAGCCGTCAGTGAACTGACCACCACCATAATTGCCATGGCAAAGGTTGGAACAACACTGCCAACAACGTGGTGAGAAAGGTCATTCCATAATGTCTGTGGATGCAAAATAAAACGCAATAACAGGGCAGCTAAAATACCCGCTGCAACAAGCGCGGTGAATGCTTGTATATAACCCTTAAAACCATATACCGATTCCCATAACCCTCCCACTGAAGCGATGCCTAAGGCAAGACCTAGGGTTGGTAATAACTGGAAATTAACTTTGAGTAATTTTAATTTTATTAACACTTTTAAGTTTTATTAACATAAGGCACCCCACTTTTAATAGAGTAATGATAGATAAAGTGGTAGGTTAATAAAACCTTAATATATTCAAATAAGGGTTAAGGATTACTGAATAAGTATGAATATATCATTAAAACAGCTACGGGTTTTTGTTGCGGTCAGTCAACAGCAGAGTATTACCCATGCCGCCAATACCTTATTTATCACCAAAGCAGCGGTTAGCATGTCGCTCAGCGAACTAGAGCATCAACTTGGGCTGCAACTCTTTGATCGCAGCAATAACCGACTTCACCTCAATGCCTACGGTCGCCGTTTGCTGCCTCTTGCTGACGAGTTGTTACACAGAGCAGCCAGTATTGATAGCTTGTTCCAGCAGACAGGCCAGCTGTTCGGTGAGCTAGCCCTTGGCGCAAGTGAAACGATTGGCAATCAAATATGCCCCTGGTTGTTAGCAAAATTCAGAGCAAAAACACAGCACGCCCAGCAAACCCTGCACATCAGCAACAGCACCAGCATTGCCAGCATGATCTTAAATTATCAACTGGATATTGGCCTTATTGAGGGGGATATCAAGCACCCCGACATTCAGACAATCCCCTGGTTCAAAGATGAAATGTGCATCATCTGCGCACCCGATGATCCCCTGCTTACTAACCCCTTACTGCCGTTAACCGATGTTACAGATCGCACTTGGATTCTGCGTGAAGCAGGCTCTGGTAGCCGCGCATTCTTCGACAATAACATCGCGCCATCGCTAGTAAACTGGCAGCTTGCCTATCAGCTAAATTCAATTGAAGCCCAGCTAAACTTCGTTTCTGCAGGGCTAGGATTAGCCTGCGTATCTAAATTTAGTGCAACCCATGCCCTGGCTAATAACAGAGTCTGTACGCTGCCTTTAACGGACTTACTTGAAAGGCAATATAAGATCATCATTCATAAACAAAAATTTAAAAGTGAATTGATTACCGCGTTTATTGAATTTAGTCAGCTGTGGGATGCAACTGAATTAGTATAATATATAGTGGCCGATCTTATTTGCTGTAGCCTATCGTACTTGCAATGACCTCTCTGACTTGTAACGGCTTGCTCGCGTCATAACTGTTCAGTACATCGAGCAAGCTCGGTGCTGCAGCATCATCTTGCCCGGCACCAGTAATAGGCATAGGCTTAATCAATGCCTGTTCAGCAAGTTTTAGCTGTTGCAGGTGGGAGGTGTTTTTCAGCACAGGTTCGGCAACGTAGTTCACATCACCAACGGTAATATCAGACTCAGGAGAGAAACAGATCTCTAACCGCATCGCCGCCAGATTATTGCTCACTGCATATTGATTAAGTCGGGCCATGCGCGAGGCATCATGCTCAAAAACGCGCTGAGGCGCAGGTTCAAACTGACTTTGTTTTTGATCAGAAATATCAGATGACAACATGCTAAGTAATAGCGCAAATTTAGCCCTATCACCATTTAAAGCACATCTGTTTAATTGTTGGCCGAGTTGCAGCTCATCAATTAATGCATGTTGTCGTATCGATTGAACGTAAATAATCAGCCTCATATGCAATACTGCGCGCAGATTAACCAATAAAATGCCGCAAAATAATCAACAAGTAAGTTATCGGCATTTATTTCCAAATATTTAGCTATTTATGCGATATTTTTATTCACATAAATACATTTTCTGATATTATCCGTTCCGTAGTTGTGGAGGGGTTCCCGAGTGGCCAAAGGGATCAGACTGTAAATCTGACGGCTCAGCCTTCGAAGGTTCGAATCCTTCTCCCTCCACCACAATTTAA
>JBLHPA010000009.1:0-40765 GCA_047628235.1 Moritella sp. | reverse complement strand
TTTGAACAACAACATTTTTACTGGGATGTAGAAGGGTGGAAACAAAAATGATGGAAGTAAAAACTCGACCAATGAAGGACTTAGATCGAATTGACCGTAATATTCTGAATGAATTACAGAAAGACGGACGAATTTCCAATGTAGAGTTGTCAAAGCGTGTGGGCTTAAGTCCGACACCATGTTTAGAGCGAGTTCGTCGCTTAGAACGCCAAGGATATATTTTAGGTTATACTGCAATTTTGAATCCGCAATTTCTTGATGCCTCATTGCTTGTTTTTGTTGAGATTACGTTAAACCGTGGTGCAGCTGATGTATTTGAGCAATTCAACAAAGCAGTTCAAGAGCTTGAAGAGATTCAAGAATGTCATCTGGTATCAGGTGATTTTGATTATTTATTAAAAACTCGTGTATGTGATATGTCAGCTTACCGCCGTTTACTTGGCGAAACGCTATTGCGTTTGCCTGGCGTTAACGATACGCGCACTTATGTTGTCATGGAAGAAGTGAAGCAAAGTAATCGCTTGGTTATTAAAACGCGTTAATTTACTTTACTCAGCTCGCAGTATTTTGCTTTAATCATCGATTCGAGCAAATAAAGTGATAAATAATCAACAAGCGGCATATTGCCGCTTGTTTTGTTTCTAGCATTTATTTAGAGTTGATAGACGCACTACCATCGTATTAAAGAGTTATAAAATAGAGATGAAGAAATTAAATTTAGTTATCCCCTCTAAATATCTTGCCCCTTTGTCTGGGATCCAGCGCGTTTTTGAAGTCGGCTTCATTTTTTCCACATTCATTGCTTGTTACGCTATGTTGGCCTTATTGACATTTGACCCTGCTGATCCGTCGTGGTCACAAACAAGTTGGGAAGGGCCAGTTAAAAACGCTGCTGGTTCACTGGGTGCTTGGATGGCGGATGCGCTATTTTTTATGTTTGGCTTATACGCCTATTTGGTGCCCGTGGCATTTATCGCGTTTACCTGGTTTGTATTTTGGCGACCACGCCAACTCGATGAGGTCGACTTTTTTACCGTAGGTCTGCGCATGATTGGCGCTTTATTATTGCTTATTGGTTTGTGCGGCCTGGCTTCAGTAAATTTCGATGATTTATATTATTTCTCATCGGGTGGTTTGATTGGAGATGTGGTCGAACGTGCAATAAGTGAATTATTTGGTTTATTAGGTTCAACCCTGATCTTAATGAGTTTTGTGGCGATTGGCTTTACGCTGCTTACGGGTATCTCTTGGCTGACGATTGTTGACATGTTAGGTGCTGCTGCAATTTATGCAGGGAAATTTATTGTAAATAAAATCAAGCTATTAATCCGTAATGATAAAACGAATACCGAGCCCGTCACCAAAGTGGCAGGTTCAGCTACAGCTCAGGATAAACTTGAGTGTGAGCCAGCGTTTGATGTGCAAATAATGCCGACCGAGACGGGATTAAGTGTGGGGGACAATGCTGAACTAAGTATTGCCTCTTTCTCGGCTGCTGAAAATTGCCAAGATGAGCCTATAACCGGTGGCCTGATAGATGAAGATACGTGCGATGAACTTTATTCTCAAGCAAGCGCACCCGTTCTGACGACGGCAACTGGCCGTGAGAGTGATATTGATATTGATATTGGCAGTGATATCAATATTGACAATGACAATGACAATGAGAGTGACAATGACAATGAGAGTGCCGAACATTTATTAGCCGCTGAGGTTAACGCTAATGTGGGTAACAATCAGGGCACAGGTTTTGAAATTATTGGCGATACAGTTGTTGCAACTCAGGATCTTGAGTTTAAGCAAAAATCGCTGACTTTGTTACCGGCACTTGAACTGTTAGACAAGCCAAATAAAAAGGCTAATCCAATCACTCAGGCCGAACTTGATCATGTCGCCCGTTTATTGGAAGAAAAATTACTTGAATTTAATATTAAAGCGGTTGTTGTCGATATTCATCCGGGTCCTGTTATTACCCGTTTTGAACTGGATCTCGCCCCAGGGATCAAGGTCAGTAAGATTTCTGCATTATCGAAAGATTTAGCGCGTTCTTTGTCTGCAATGAGTGTACGTGTGGTCGAAGTGATCCCCGGTAAATCGGTTATCGGCCTAGAGTTGCCGAATAAATTTAGAGAAACGGTATATTTATCTGATGTAATGTCTAGCCCCTCTTTTATAGATGCTAAGTCAAAAACATCGATGGTGCTTGGCCATGACATTGCAGGTGACTCTGTGGTTGTTGACCTGGCCAAGATGCCGCATTTACTGGTGGCCGGTACTACTGGCTCGGGTAAATCGGTTGGTGTTAATGTGATGATCATGAGCTTGTTGTATAAGGCATCGCCGGAAGAAGTGCGGATGATAATGATAGATCCTAAAATGTTGGAACTTTCTGTCTATGAAGGCATCCCACATTTATTGACGGAAGTTGTAACAGATATGAAAGATGCCGCCAATGCACTGCGCTGGTGTGTCGGTGAAATGGAACGACGGTATCAATTGCTCTCAGCTGTGGGTGTTCGTAATCTCGTTGGGTTTAATGCCAAGATCCAACAGGGCATAGATGCGGGACAGCCCCTTGTCGACCCGCTCTGGAAACAGGGTGACAGTATGGACGAGTCTGCACCAGCATTACAGAAGCTACCGGCGATTGTGGTCGTGGTGGACGAATTTGCCGATATGATGATGATTGTCGGTAAAAAAGTGGAAGAACTGATTGCCCGGATTGCACAAAAAGCACGTGCTGCGGGGATCCACTTGATTTTAGCGACGCAGCGTCCTTCTGTTGACGTCATCACTGGTTTGATCAAGGCAAATATACCGACCCGAATTGCATTTCAGGTATCGAGTAAAATTGATTCGCGTACTATTCTGGATCAAGCTGGCGCTGAAACGTTGTTAGGGATGGGGGATATGCTTTATCAACCTGCTGGAACCAGTGTTCCAATCCGGGTGCACGGTGCTTTTGTTGATGATCATGAGGTTCATAGGGTTGTGGCGGACTGGAAATTGCGTGGTAAACCAGACTACATTGATGAAATATTGAATGGAGAGTCCACCGCGAATACGCTGCTTCCGGGTGAAGTTGCCGAAGGTTCAGCAGATGTTGATGAACTGTTTGATCAAGCCGTATTTCATGTTACAGAAACCCGACGTGGTTCAGTTTCTGGTGTGCAGCGGAAATTTAAAATAGGCTATAACCGAGCTGCTCGTATTATTGAAGAGATGGAAGTGCAGGGCATTGTCAGTGCGCCAGGACATAATGGCAACCGTGAAGTCCTAGCACCCCCTCCTCCGAAGGACTAATAAATGAATAAACTACAACTAATTAAGCGACGACTGATTCAACCGTTACCTTCACGATCACCTTCTTTAAGGCAAGTCTTGGTCGGTACCTTGTTAATGACGGTATCAGTACTAGCTCAGGCACAGAGCGTAAAGGAAGAGTTACAGGCTAAATTGGCTCAACTGGGGCCCTTTAGTGCGGAATTTGTGCAAAAGGTAACATCTGCAGAAGGTGACGACTTGTTAACTGCAGAAGGGACCATGCAGCTACAGCGCCCTAATCAATTTCGCTGGCAAACCATGACACCTGATGAGCAGCTGATAGTATCTGATGGTAAAACGCTCTGGTTTTATAACCCTTTCGTTGAGCAGGTTAGTCTCTATTCACTGAATGATGCGATTGCCAATACGCCATTTATGCTGCTGGCTGGCACAGAACAAAGTTTATGGCAAAATTATCGTGTGACTAAGCAGGGTAATTTGTATACCGTGATCACGCCTAATGATAATTCCAGTGCCATTTTCACCCTGCAGTTTGAGCAAGGTAAAATAGCGCAGTTCTCGGTGCAAGAGCAGCAAGGTCAACATAGCCAATTTATTCTACAGAATCAGGCTCCGATGGCTAAAACGGTAGCGGGCACATTTGACTTTGTGATCCCGGCAGATACAGATATTGATGATCAGCGTTAATGAATAATTCTTTACAATTTGATTTCAGCCCCGACTTTCAGCCGCTCGCTGCACGTATGCGGCCAGCGCGGTTATACCAGTATGTAGGTCAAAGCCATATTCTGGGAGAAGGTAAACCATTACATCGTGCCCTGTTAGCTGGCCACGCCCATTCAATGATTTTATGGGGGCCTCCCGGCACGGGTAAAACCACCATCGCAGAAATGATTGCTCACTACTGCGATGCCAAAGTTGAGCGTGTGCATGCGGTGACGTCGGGTATTAAAGAAATTCGCGCTGCGATTGAAAAAGCGAAAGATAACGCTATTCAGGGTTATCGTACTATTTTATTTGTTGATGAAGTTCACCGATTTAATAAAAGTCAGCAAGACGCTTTTTTACCGCATGTTGAAGATGGCACTATTATCTTTATCGGTGCAACGACGGAAAACCCTTCATTCGAGCTTAATAATGCATTGTTATCCCGCGCGCGGGTATACGTATTGAAAAAGTTATCTGAAGCGGAAATTGGTCAGGTTATTGATCAGGCACTCATCGATGAACGTGGACTGAATAAGGAAAACATCCAGTTTGCCGATGGAGTGAAAGAAAAACTTTGCCAGCTGGTAGATGGTGATGCCAGAAAAAGTCTGAATTACCTCGAACTGCTCAACGACATGATAGAAGAGGGTGCACAGGGTAAATTGGTGAACCTTGAGCTGTTGATGTCTGTGGTGGGCCGTAAGGTCAATGGTTTTGATAATAAAGGTGAACTTTATTATGATCTCATGTCTGCATTACATAAATCAATTCGCGGTTCAGCACCGGATGCCGCCTTATACTGGTTTGCCCGCATGCTTGCGGGGGGTTGTGACCCGCTGCATGTGGCACGACGTCTATTGGCTATCGCATCGGAAGATATTGGTAATGCCGATCCCCGCGCCATGCAAGTAGCCGTATCGGCTTGGGATTGCTTCACGCGAGTAGGGGCTTACGAAGGCGAACGGGCGATAGCTCAGGCGATTGTTTATTTAGCTTCTGCGGCCAAGAGTAATGCTGTGTATACCGCATTTTCCCAGGCTAAAATGTTGGTGCAAGAACAGCCTGACTACGATGTGCCTATGCATTTGCGTAACGCCCCTACCAAGCTGATGTCCGATCTGGGTTATGGCGATGGTTACCGTTATGCTCATGATGAAGAAGGGGCTTATGCACCCGGCGAGTGTTACTTACCAGAAAAATTGGAAGGTACCCGTTTATATCACCCGGTTGAACGCGGAGTGGAAAAACAGATAAAACAAAAATTAGACTATTTAAAGCAACTCGACAGAGCGAGTAATAAAAAACGTTATGACTAATTTAGCACTATATGGATTTGTTGCCCTCGGCGGAGCAACGGGCGCAGTTTTAAGGACCTTTATTTCACAGACGATGGTGGGGCTGTTTGGAAAGGCATTTCCCTATGGTACCTTATTGGTTAATATTTTAGGTTCGCTATTGATGGGAGTGTTATTTTCCTTACTCGATGATAATCTTATTGCTGAAATGCCTTGGCGCCAGTTTATTGGTTTGGGTTTTTTAGGTGCATTGACTACATTTTCTACATTTTCGATCGAGTCACTGCTGTTATTACAGCAGGGCGAGTGGCTAAAAGCGGGATTAAATATTTCATTAAATGTATTTATTTGTATTTTTGTAGCCTATCTCGGTATGCGTTTGGTATATCGGGTATAAATAGCGTCATTCAAAGCAAAAATACCGTGATGAAAAATGAAATACACGTTAAAATAAAATCGTGTTAATAAAACAAACAGATATTTCAAATCTGTAGCAGTGAACTACCATTGTCGCAGTCAAAATAACAGCAGAGCAGGTAAAAAATGTTAGATCCCAAATTTCTTCGTGCAGAGTTAGAAGAGGCTAAACAACGTTTAGCTGGTCGTGGTTTTGAACTCGATGTGGATGCAATTAAAGCATTAGAAGAGCAACGCAAGTCGTTGCAGATCCGCACCGAGCAATTACAAAATGACCGTAATGTACGTTCCAAATCCATTGGCAAAGCAAAAGCCAGTGGCGAAGACATCCAACCATTATTGACTGAAGTCAGTAAACTGGGCGAAGAACTTGATTCAGCAAAAGCGGAATTGGCTGAGTTGTTAATAAAAATTGAAGCGATCGCATTATCCTTACCGAATCTACCGCATTCATCTGTACCACAAGGTAAAGATGAAGATGAAAATGTAGAACTGAAACGCTGGGGTCAACCAAAGAAATTTGATTTTGAAATCAAAGATCATGTTGATGTGGGTGAAGGTTTAGGTGGTCTGGACTTTAAAAGTGCAGTGAAAATAACCGGTTCGCGCTTTATTGTAATGAAAGGTCAAATCGCACGTATGCATCGTGCAATTGCCCAATTCATGTTAGATACCCATACCCAAGAGCACGGCTACACTGAGTTGTATGTACCGTACCTGGTTAATGCTGAGTCGCTTTATGGTACCGGACAATTGCCTAAATTTGGTGAAGACCTGTTCCATACTAAACCCGCGACAGAAGAAGGACAGGGTCTAAGCCTGATCCCTACTGCGGAAGTGCCAGTAACGAATATGGCGCGTGATACCATTACTGATGAAGCTGATTTACCGGTTCGTCTGACTGCACATACACCCTGTTTCCGTAGTGAAGCGGGTTCATACGGTCGTGATACGCGCGGTCTGATCCGCCAGCACCAGTTTGATAAAGTTGAAATGGTGCAACTGGTTCACCCAGATAAATCATACGAAGCCCTCGAAGAAATGCGTCAACACGCAGAAAATATCCTGATCAAACTTGATCTGCCATACCGCGTTGTTACTTTATGTACCGGTGACATGGGCTTTAGCGCAGCGAAAACTTACGACTTGGAAGTATGGGTACCAGCGCAAAAGACTTACCGCGAAATCTCTTCAGTATCAAACTGTGAAGATTTCCAGGCGCGTCGTTTACAAGCGCGTACCCGTCTGAAAGGTAAGAATAAGCCTGAACTATTACATACGCTAAATGGTTCTGGCCTAGCGGTTGGTCGTACTCTGGTCGCGATTCTTGAAAACTATCAACTGGCAGATGGCCGTGTGGAAGTACCTGAAGCATTACGCTGTTATATGGGTGGCTTAACTCACCTCGGTTAGTCACTGATGCGTAAATAACTGTTACGTAATAAGTAGCGAAATAAAAACCTCACCAGGTTCAACTTGGTGAGGTTTTTTTATCGCTAGAAAAAGGCTTTTATCGTGAGTTACCGATTATAGACATTTTGCGGGTTTCGGTAGACCGGCGATCTTTGTCGCCTGTTTGGCCGGCCCTTTAGGAAACAGTTTATATAAATAAATACTGTTGCCTTTATCTTCGCCTAATTTCTTTGCCATGGCTTTTACTAAGGCGCGAATAGCTGGCGACGTATTATATTCAAGGTAGAAGTTACGCACGAAGTAAATGACTTCCCAGTGCGCGGGGGTTAAGGTTATGTTTTCTTGCTCGGCAATAAGCGGAGCTAGAGCTTCACTCCAATCCTTCGTGTTGAGTAAATAACCGTGCTTATCCGTAGCAAGTTCCTGGTCGTTGAGTATTAGCATAAGTATATGAACAGTCTAAATGGGAAAAATAAAAAGCCCCGTAAGGACGAGGCTTTCACAGTTACTATTTGTTAAGGCTAAAAGTATTATTAAGGATAAAAGTGCCGTTAAAACTAAAAGCACCGTTAAGACTTAAAATATTCTTTAAGACTTAAGGTGATTAGTCATCGCTTCCCATAATGCCTAAAATCTGCAGTAAACTAACAAAAATATTATACAGTGATACGAATATTGTCACTGTTGCAGAGATATAGCTTGTCTCACCGCCATGAATAATCGCACTGGTTTGCATCAAGATAGCACCGGATGAAAATAGAATGAACATCGCACTGATCGCCAGGCTAAGCGCTGGAATTTGCAGGAAGATATTACCGATCATCGCAACGATAAGTACTACGAAACCAGCCATCATCATGCCGTTAAGGAAAGACATATCTTTTTTCGTTGTCAGTACATAAGCGGACAAACCGAAGAAGGTAAATGCAGTACCGGCCAAGGCCAACACAACAACATCACCCATGCCTGCACCCAGGTACATACTGATCAGTGGACCGACTGTGTAACCCAGGAAACCGGTAAATAAGAATACAAACAAGATACCCATGGAATTATTACGGTTTTTCTCGGTTAGGTACATCAATCCATAAACACCGACCAAGGTAATAATGATGTTAGGAGCGGGTAAATTCAATGTTACAACTGCGGCTGCCACCAGGGATGAAAATGCTAGCGTCATGGCTAACAGCATATAGGTATTTCTAAGTACCTTGTTGGTTGCTAACGCACTACTTTTTTCAAGAGTATGCGCGGATTGTTGAACATTCATCTAATTATCCTTTTATTATGTGATTGAGTGAGTATATCATAAGATTCTATGATGTACCGAAGATTAAGACATAATATGTCTTAATCTAGTTCTGCCATTACTCATGCGGTGATTGATTCATTCTCGAAAAATACAGAAGTGAATGTCGTTGATGGTCGTTCTGTTTGGAAACCTAACTTTTTCTCCGTCTGTAGATCTAGGTTTAATTTATACTGAGTGATCTCGATCAGTCAAGTGATGGGTTATTTTTCGCATTGATTTTTCCTCTAATTCTATTTTTATCGAGCCATGTACCAGTTGGTCTAGGATTGTATCGGCATGAGTCGATTCACCGATCATTTTGTATCAGCGCTTAAATAAGGGTCTAATTTCAGTTAACCATGACTTACTAGGTTGAGCTAAGTTTTTTACATCACTCAATATAGCTTTTAATACCCGTATTGAGGGTGACAATAAAAATGCAATGCTATGACAGCAACATGACTGTAGAACATTATTAAATTTGAGCGTGGATTGTTGATGACTAAACGAAGTATTTCGATAGTATTCCGCATAGCCTACAAATAGTCTCGCTGTACATTGTGTAAGGGCAAACGGCTTAATGTTAAAAATATCTTTAGCATAGCGCTGCATTATTTTTTGTACTTGCAGCAAACGTAATTTAACATTTTCACTCTCTGAATTTGCACGCATCAAATAGGCTAAGCCAACACTTGTCGTGAATCCTATTGGACCAGATAAAGCAATTTTTAGCCAAAGATCCCAATCTTCTGCTGACGTGAGATTTTCATCAAATTTGAGCTGTGAGGTTATGACTGCTGTATTAAGTAATACACTAGAGGTACCAATTATATTTTCAGCGTAAATCATTGCAGCGCCTTGTTTTATGATAACTTGATAACCCACTTTCTTTGATTGATTAATATATTTTTTAAATAAAGGCCAATAATCAAAACAATCTCCAGTAGATTGATTATTCTCGTTAAAGTGCACATAATTACAAAAACTTAAAGTGACCTCTGGGTGTTTTTTATGAAACGCTAATTGTTTACTGAGTTTACGTGGCAACCAATAATCATCTGCATCTAAAAACGCAATATATTTTCCGGCTGCTTTGTCTAATCCATAATTTCTTACTTTGGCAACACCACCGCCATTAATCATTTTAAAAGGACGTATCCTTTTATCACATGATGCCGCTAAAGTGAGGTACTTCCAAGAATCGTCTGTTGAGTTATCATCAATAATTACAATTTCTATATCATCAATCATTTGATTTTGAATACTTTTAATTGCAGTAGGCAAGAATTTTAAGCAATTTTTAGTTGGAATAATAATTGAGACTTCAGGTTCAGTTATCTCATCATGATGATTAATTATATGACTGGTACCATAAATATTTTGAATCGCTTGTTGCAGTTTTATCATAATAATACCTTATTGATCCCCACACGCCGTGGCATTTAATTTGCATTATCTATTTGGTAGACAAGGTTTAACGCATTTTATATGCCAATTTTTTTAAATATGAAAAATTGTTATTTTGTTAAGTAAATATAGGTGATAATAAGGAGTGTTATGAAAAAAATATCCTATGTATTAGCGAGTTACCCCGTGTTATCGGAAACCTTTGTGGGAACTGAAATGCGTAATATGCAGCAGTGTGGGCATGATATTCAGCCAATTGCGTTTAATCGGCATAAAGGCCAGTATCAAAAACAAGATCAAGCCCTTAAAGATCGTACTTTATTTTTATCTGACTATTCTAAATCATTTGTTTTTAAAGGACTAACGTGTATAGATTGGGGCATATTCAGTGCGCTAAAGTTTAGCTGTTTACAGCAAGGATTATCCTTTAGATCGTTGATTGCTAATGCTTTAAAGCTTGCTTTCCTTGCAAGGAAAAACAACTGTACTCATTTTCATGCGCACTTTGCTCAAGGTGCTGCTGCCACCGCGATTGTTGCGGCTAGGTTGTGTGGTGCAACAGTATCATTTGTGGGCCATGGTTATGATGTTTATGCAACCCCTCAAGATTTAACTTTAAAGCTAAATACGGTGGATTTTGCAATTGCAGTTTGCCAAGACATGCTCAATGATTTTAAACGTTTAGCGCCTAATGCTGCCGTTTCATTGGTGTATTGTGGGGTTGAGCTTGATCGCTTTAATCGCAACGTTCCGGCAATGGATAAGCAAGATGCGATAACAGTAGGCAACGTTTGCAATTTGCAATGCAAAAAAAACAAATTATTGTTTATTGGACGACTATGTGAAACCAAAGGTTTATTTACTTTGTTGCATGCGTTAAAGCTTTTACCACAGGCTAATCGCCCGGTGATAGATTTAGTGGGAGATGGAATACTTAAAAGTGCATTACTAAAGTTTATTCTTGATCATCAACTAACAGCGCATGTGAATTTTTTAGGTGCAAAACAATCTACTTGGTTTATCGACAATAGTCACAATTATGATGCGCTGATTGTACCATTTGAGCTTGCAAGCAATGGAGACAGAGACACTGGGCCTGTTGTAGTAAAAGAAGCTATGGCTTTAAAATTACCTGTGATCACCACTTATTTTATGGGGTGTAAAGAGTTTATAACCCGATCAACAGGCATACATGTTCCCCCTAAAAACCCGCCAAAATTAGCGGAAGCGATTATCCAGTTCTATGCGCTGTCTTATTTTGAGGTTCAGTCGATTAAAAACAATGCTTATCACCGAGTGAAGAATTTATATAGTGCTGAAATACAAGCTAATAGGCTTTCATCGATTATTGAACAACATGGATAATGGAAATATATGGTCAAGGGTAAAGTAATACATCAAGCCGTTTATTATGGTTTAGGTATTTTACTAATGAAATCTGTATCTTTAGTGATGCTACCTATTGTGACCTTTTATTTAACGCCTGCACAATATGGCGCGTTAGAGTTATTATTAAGCGTATCTAATTTTGCAACTATAATTGTGGGGTTTGGTTTAGTTGATGCTTTGTATCGCTTTGTTGGTTTAAATGAAGACCCTCAACAAGAGCGAACGATTACAGCCAACTTTATTACATTAGCTATAGTTATCGGCGTTGTTAGTGTGGTGTTGGGATTGTTTTTTTCCCCCGTGATAGTTACTTTTTTAACAGCAGAAACAACGCTGCTTGATGTTCAGTTACTTGTTGTCATGTTTTCTTTAGAAGGTTGTATTACGATCCCGTTAGCTTGGTTAAGAATGAAAGAACAAGCTTTCTTGTTTTTTATTCTCACGACAGCTAAGGTCGTTATCCAAGCCTTTATAACTTGGTATTTATTAAGTCAAGGCTTTGGGATGACCGCCATATTATGGGGCGGTTTGATTTCAATTGCATTACTTGCAGCAGTATTACTCCTGATACAAATACGCGAGACGGGCCTTTATTTAAATTTAGAACTCACAAAAAAAATTCTCTCTTATGGCTTTCCGCTCGTATTAAGTGGATTCGCTGCTTTTTCGGTAAACGGTGCTGATTGGTGGATGATCGCTGCCGTGTCAACTGAGCATGATTTGGGTTTATATTCGTTAGCAAAAAAAATAGCGTTTATTAGTTTAATTCTCATGCAGCCTTTTAGTATGTGGTGGTATGCACGCCGGTTTAAAATTTTAAAGCAATTTGATGGTATTAATTACATTGCTAAAATGAGTAGTTTTGGAATGGCATTAATATTGTGCTTCGCCACATTAATTTATTTAAGTTCTGGGATTATGATTACATATCTTATTGATCCAAGCTATCAACAAGCAATAATTTATATTCCCGGATTACTACTATTTTGTATTATTAAACAAATAGCGGAGCTAGTTAACTTAGGTTGTTATATTGAGAAAAAAACTTGGAGTGTCATGTATATTGACTTTACAACGGCTGTTGTTGCATTTTCGGCATGTTATTTAATTAGTGGATATTACCAAGTGTTTGGCGTGGTTTTGGGGTTAGTTATAGCTCAAACTTTTAGAGCTTTGGCCTTTTATGTGATCAGCCAAAAAGTGCTGAAACTACATTATATGTGGAAGCCGTTATTGTGGCTTGCCTTAGCGTGTATAGGACTGGTGACATTAATGGCTATAACTGTGACGTTTTATCATCAAGTATTAATAATTTGTTTGTCTTTATTTGTTTTTAGTTGTTTTTTTTATATAAATGGATTCATTGGCAACAATCAACAGCTCAACAATATAATTGCCACTGCGCAATTTAAGCTTAAATTATTTAATAAATAGTGAATTATTAGGAGGGGCAGCACTTATCCTTTGTTAAACTTAGTGTAAACATCCTGAACATCACATTTGAAAAGATCAGGGTACTTGCATTATAATTTTATAAATCTCCACTTAAAGAATGCGTTAGTACGTCAAGCGACGCTTGATGCATCTTGTAGGATGTAAGTCCCTGTCAGGCAAGGTTTAACCAACCACCTGTATCGAGTGTTGCGCCTTTGGCGGAGTTTAAGATTAGCTGATGCTTTTCAGTGAGCGATCGTAATCAAGCGAATAATATCGGCAATAAGGATTGTCGTGATCCTGAATGAAGTGCAGGTATCGCTCCGCTATCCTCATCAGCGAAGATTGGGCAGCGCTTGGCTCCATCACCAATGAATTTTTAAAATAACGCCTTAAATGTGCCCAGCAAGTTGCATGGGTGATATTTATCTTGCTGATTTGATTGTTTAACCGCTTTGGTATAGGCCTGGTAGCCATCACTGATAAGAGTGCTTCTAAAGTTTTGCAATTGTGGCGGTTCCTCGCGTCTTCGACCAAGTAAATGCAATTTCATCACTGCCACCATAAACCGGCCGCATTAACTGAATATTTTGCATATTCAGTTGGTCAGCATTGCCTGGCTTAATTGAATGCAGGCGTCTATCAAGCGTTGACGCGCCATCATGCTTACTCGAAGCTAAAAACCAGCATAATAACCATCGAAATTATTTAAAAAATATTGATAAGTTTCGAGAATTTTACAATATAATTATTTGTGTTCAATCGCTTCTGGCAGTCTGCACTGAGGCAAATCAGATGGCTGATAAACACTTAAAAGGCGAGCGTTAACATTGTTATTTGCCAGGAAAAATGATTCAAGTCGGTTATATACTAGGTGAAAATATGCTTGGGCTATGATTAATTGTTTAAGCTCTACACCATCAAAAAAGAATCTTATATCTTCTGTATTTAGGGTGTTTGAAAGTAAAAAGTGATCACTTGCATTCTGCCCTAAAATACTAATATACAAAGGTGAATCGCACTTAATATGAGAAAAAACCATAAATTTACTGCTATTGCTTGTCGTTAATCGCCCTACATACTCTAACACCCAATTCACCTCTTTAAGCTTCTCTTGCATCTTAACCTCCATCTTTGCTTGAGAGTTGTATCGATAATCAAAATTGTAACGAATAGATTTCAAATACAGAGAAAGAGAAAAAATACTAATAAGATAAAATATTAATGCTAAAGTATTTAACCTATGCATTTTTTACTTCCTTTAACTTTCAAACCAGATATTAATAATAAAGAAAGTAATAGATCATATATCTCAGCACCTTCTGCTTCATGAATAAAGTAATACCACTCTTTATTGACTGCCATTAGAGTGATTCGAAGTGAATTAAGTATGATAACCATGGCTATAATAGTCACAATCTGCTTATAGCGTGGTGCAGTTTCAGAGCTAAGCCAATGAAATGAAAGCCAGCCTAATAGTACAATTGATAGATTAGAAAGTGCTGAACAACCAATACCAATGGCTAAGCTATAGGATTGGTTGATAAAGATGATATTACCTGTCACAGAAGCGTCTTTGAAAAAAGCACTTATCAACTGAAATATAATAAGTGTCTCAAATTCTAATATTGTAGCAGAAGCGAGCTTTATTCCCGTTGACTTCCAAATATAAGCTAAGGATAACGCAAGTAACAAGTAATGAGCCTTTTGAGCATTTTCGGTTGAAAAATAAATGCCAGATATCGCTAAGCATAATAAGCAGAACCAGGCAACTAAGCTACTTGGTATTAATGTGGGTAATAAAAACACTAAACTAGCCAACAAATAATAGGGAGTAGAAAGTTTCTCTCCCTTATACATCAGTATTCCAGCGACCAAGAATGACAACAGTACTACGGGCGAAATGGCCAATGGTTCTAAGCTGTTCTGCCACAGAAAAAAATCAGACGCCAACCCGTTGCTTATAATAAAAAAAATCACTAATAAGTAAATTGGAAGTACATATCGTTGTTTATAATTGCTCGTTGTTTCGGTCTGATTTATATATGTCATCATATAGTACCAGTCAAGTTATTTATCGTTTACGATAGTTGAAGATTAATGTTCCTCCTATACAGAGCAATATTGCTGTTGCCCCCAACGCTCCAGCTCCAACAGCCTGTACTGGTGCCACAGACGGGGTGGAAGAACAATGAGGATTCCCAGTGTGCTTTCCCTTCCCACACACAGCATCCGGTATTGCCATTGCTGAACCAAAAGGTAAAAATAGCAACACGATGAAAATTTTATTTATAGTCATGTACTCACTCCGTGGATAGTTTTTGAATAACTGTGTATATAATGAAGAGGATAATTTAAAACTGTAAAATGCAATGCAATTTGCAACTAAAAATAAAAACCTACCTCAGCATTACCCAAAATAACTCACTTTAATTAGTTGAGTTAACTTAGCTCAATAGGATTAGCATTTTTTATGCCAGTGTCTATCTTGGATTTTTAAACTGAGTTTTAATATGCTTAATGGCTCGATGATGAACTTATGTTTATTCAAACAGGCTTATCTGAGAGGGACTCTACTTTCCGGGATCATAGTTTGGAGTGTTGCCTCATTTTTTTATTCAGATGGCTCAGTCTCTTTACGCCCATCCAAAGATTCGTCGTCATTGTTAGCATCCCTTACTAATAAGCCCTCGCGATTAAGAAAACTAGCCACTCGTTGTCTAATTCAGTGAGCAAGTACATTTAGTTCACTTTTTGTCGGCGCTTTTATCTGATAAAAATGCGTTTTACCATAGCCATCTTCGGTATACATCATCGAGGAAGAGTACATGAAAATGGAGGTTTTAATTCAGTGCGGAGCTTAATCGTTGGGTCAGTGTTACCGCCCACGTTTGTGCAGTCTGTTTGTTGTGTTTAGTGATGTGAGTGGCAAGTGTGCAATAGATGATACCTAATGTTTTCCCATGATATAAAGCCTCTCAGAGGGGCATTTTTGACTTAAATTTGTGTGTTTTTTTAAAAAACACTTTATTTTTAGCGAAATCGCTGTATTATGCTCCTTTGCTGCGGAGGGGTGGCAGAGTGGCCGAATGCACTGGTCTTGAAAACCAGCAGGGGTTAATAGCTCCTCGAGAGTTCAAATCTCTCCTCCTCCGCCATCTATTTTGAAAAAGGCGCTACTTATATGAGTCGCGCCTTTTTTGTATCTGCGCTATTTATTGCACCTGTACTACTTCGATGGTGAGGTAGAACACTGACCCCTGTCATAATTCGGCTCTACCTGCTCATTGACGATGCTACTGAGTTCATCTGCGCCTCCCACGTAATGTCCGCCTATCCATATTTGCGGCACTGTTATTGGCTGTTTTGGACTGATAATGGACTTCACCCTTGATAACATTTCATATAAGGCGCGCGGACTGCTTATCACATCATGATAAACATAGTCGATGCTAGCATGTCGCAGGTGTTCTTTGGCTCGAATGCAGTGCGGGCAGTCTTGCTTACCGAACAGGTGATTACCTGTAATAGCAATTTGGCTGGCATGTGCCTCTACTACTGCCTGGGTTAAGAAACCACGATTTAAAGCGCGTCCTTGGCTGATGACTTTTCCCGCGACAATTACAATTGGGGCATGCCAGCCACCTTTTAACAGGGGGTTCCACCACTCATCAAGCCAATTTCTTAGATCTAGTTCAACGTTTATCCCTGCTAGTTCATGGGTGATAGTATCCAATATGATGTCTTTAGTCAGTGCGCATTCTCCGCAAGGAATATTAATGTGAAAAGGCCCCCAATCGCCCGCCCAACGAAATACGGTGATCTTTATCGCTTGTTCATCCATGATGATTCCTTGAAATTAGGGCAAAGCAAACGCCATTACTTATTCACCCATTAGTTATTAGCCTATTACTTATTAGCCTATTACTTATTAGCATAGTAGTGCTGCGAAAGTTTGCCCCTAATTGTTGTATATCGGGACGAAGTGACTGAAAAACACTCACTTGATTTAAAGGGGGAGGCTATTTTATCCCGGTGTATTTACAAGCATAAGCTGTTGCACTAGTATGCTCACTGCTGCGGAGGGGTGGCAGAGTGGCCGAATGCACTGGTCTTGAAAACCAGCAGGGGTTAATAGCTCCTCGAGAGTTCAAATCTCTCCTCCTCCGCCATCTATTCAGAAAAAGGCGCTACTTGTATGAGTAGCGCCTTTTTTGTATCTGTAATAAACTTCATCTGTCGTTTATCACGACGAAGTGACTGAAAAGCAAACACTTGGATAAGAGACCGTCATTATTTGCTGTTAAAGTATTTACAAGACTTATTGGTTACACTAATATGCGCTCATTGCTGCGGAGGGGTGGCAGAGTGGCCGAATGCACTGGTCTTGAAAACCAGCAGGGGTTAATAGCTCCTCGAGAGTTCAAATCTCTCCTCCTCCGCCATCTATTATAAAAAGGCGCTATTCTTATTCAGAATAGCGCCTTTTTGCTACCTGTAACGCTCACTTTCCCCATCTACAGCGATCTATTTTGCCATTTGTAATAGTCTAATTCCAATTGTACTAAGTAAGTGACCTATTATTAATGCAACTATCGAGTCACTGCTTATGTCTAGCCGTTAGTCCTGCTCCAGTTGTTTTACCCGCTGCGCATTCCATAGTTTCATCTGTGCATAATAATGATCCCAAATACAGGGGCAGCAGGCTCCACCGCCACAGCAGTCGTCGTCAGCAGGTGGATAAGGTTTTTCTATGCGCTTTTCCATATCGATTTCTCTAAGTCAGAGATCTAGTAGCCACTAGGTCTGGTTGTACTGTTTATTGTTAACGGGATGTATCTCATCTGTGTGTTTTGTGTGGGATTATATATGTTATTTGTCGATGTTTCAAAAAATGCTAACTCAGAGCCCCGCTTGAACACCGGAATAAGGCGTAATATGCAGGGAATGGTTACACCATTTTTAAATATTGCAACGCTGTGTTGGTTTTTAAGCGGATCTCTGATTTCTGTATTTTGGATGGTAATAGGTATATATCATGTGTCCATTTTGTAATCATTGTCGGGTGGATGGTTTACGCAGGTGTTAACTTCTTTTTATTTTGCCACTCAGCCCGCATTTTAAACTAAAAATAATAAAGTTAATAAATTACTGATATATAATGCTATATTGCCATTGGGTATTGATATGTCACACGGTGATTATTATCAGTTGACTGAAAAAATAACAACCAATTTTTAATCATCTAATGTATTATGTCCATTCGAAATTGTATGTTTATGCGGAGATATTCTTTTGATTAATGTATTCCTTGTCGATGATCATGAGCTAGTCCGTACCGGAATTCGACGGATTCTTGAAGATGTGCGTGGCATTAAAGTCGTGGGTGAAGTTTCATGCGGAGAGGATGCCGTACAATTTTGTCGAGATAATCAACCTGATGTTGTCTTGATGGATATGAACATGCCAGGTATTGGCGGATTAGAAGCAACCCGTAAGATCCTACGGAAAAATCCAGATATTAAAATTATTGTATTAACCATTCATACCGAAGAACCTTTTCCAAGTAAGGTGATGCAAGCCGGTGGATCGGGGTACTTGACCAAAAGTGCAGCACCAGAAGAGGTCTTAGGTGCGATCCGTAAAGTGCATAGCGGGCAACGTTATATTGCGCCGGAAATTGCTCAGCAAATGGCATTGAGCCAGTTTTCTTCATCGGACGAAAACCCTTTTCAGAGTTTGTCTGAACGTGAGTTGCAGATCATGCTAATGATCACCAAAGGCCAGAAGGTTGTAGATATCGCACAGCAACTACACCTGAATTCAAAAACAGTGAATGCCTATCGTTACCGTTTATTTAGTAAACTTAATATTAACGGTGATGTGGAACTTACCCATCTTGCGATTCGGCATGGCATCTTAGATGCTGATACTCTATAGCTAAGTTTGATATAATCAAGTTTAATTCAGCCAAACTTAACGAGAGAAAGATGCCTTAGGGTGTCTTTTATTTTATGTCTTTGAAACAGCTATTTGATCACCAAACGTTTTTAAAAACAGTACCGCATCAGTCTGGTGTTTATCGTATGTACGACGCTAAAGATGTGGTGATTTATGTGGGTAAAGCGAAAGACTTGTATAAACGCCTGGGTAGTTATTTCAGGAAAAATGTTGATCGTGAAAAAACCCGAGTATTGGTTACCCATATAGCCAGTATTGATATCACTGTCACGCATTCTGAAACCGAGGCTCTGGTACTCGAACACACCTATATTAAGCGTTATCAGCCGCGCTACAATGTATCTTTGCGTGATGATAAATCCTACCCTTATATTATGCTTACAGATCATCACTATCCGCAGTTAACCTCGACCCGTAATAAAAATAAACGTAAGGGGCGATATTTTGGTCCTTACCCCAGTGGTAGTGCGGTACGGGAAAGCCTGCATCTAATGCAAAAACTCTTCCCTGTACGCCAATGTGAAGATAGCTATTACCAGAATCGTTCTCGACCCTGCTTGCAGTTTCAGTTAAAGCGCTGTTTAGGCCCCTGTGTGGTGATGAAAAACCCCGAAGAGTATCAGCAACAAGTGGAACTTGCTGCACTGTTCTTAAAGGGAAAAAATGCTGATGTTATAAATCAGCTCGTGCTTAAAATGGAACAGGCAAGCCAGGCGTTAGCTTTTGAAGCGGCGGCCCGTTATCGCGATCAAATTCAAGCGCTGAGGACGATCCAGGAGCAACAATATGTCACATCCGATCTCGGGGAAATGGATGTGATTGGGTTTGCCTTTAAAAATGGCATAGCTTGTGTACATCTGTTGTTTATTCGCAGCGGGAAAGTATTTGGTAGCCGGAGTTATTTTCCTAAGGTGCCAGCCAATACTGAAATGGCCGAAATAATTCAGGCATTTTTACTGCAGTATTATTTGAATAAAGAAACCGAGCAGGCGATCCCAAAAGAGGTTGTCCTGGCTGCGTTGCCTGAGGATAGTCAGCTCATTGAAGCGAGTTTGTGTCAGTTGGCAGGGCGTAAAGTTAAACTAACGTGTCCGCAGCGAGGAGACCGATCTAAATTTCTCAAGCTGGCGCTTACTAATGCCGAGGCCTCTTTAACGACAAAGCTGGCAACGAAAAGCACCGTGTTAAATCGCTTTAAAGCACTGGAGAAGGTATTGAATTTCGACGGTAAAATACAGCGTATGGAATGTTTTGATATTAGTCATACGGGGGGAGAGCAAACCGTAGCTTCTTGTGTGGTATTTAACCGAGAAGGACCGAATAAAGCAGAATATCGTCTGTATAATATAACGGGTATCACAGGCGGGGATGATTATGCCGCAATGGCTCAGGTGCTCGAACGGCGTTTTAAACAGGCCAAAGAAGTTGAAAAGATACCGGATATTCTGTTTATTGATGGCGGTAAGGGACAGATGGCACAAGCTGAGCAGGTATTGGAAAAATACGCTAAAAACTTTGTAGAAAAACAGCCTAAAATTATCGGCATTGCCAAGGGGGTTACCCGCAAGGCTGGGCTAGAAACACTGATCCTGGCTGGTGAAACAGTAGACATTGCCGATACTGAATTCTATTTACCCAGTGATTCGCCTGCATTACATCTGGTTCAGCATATTCGTGATGAATCACACCGTTTTGCTATTACTGGTCATCGCGCAAGGCGTAACAAAGTAAAACGAACCAGTCCTTTAGAACATATTGCGGGTATTGGACCTAAACGTCGGCAGGCATTGCTTAAATTTATGGGCGGATTACAGCAATTAAAACGCGCAAGTATGGAAGAAATAGCAAAAGTACCAGGTATAAGTATTGATTTAGCGGAAAAAATTTATGATTCATTGCATCAATAGGCAAGATATAGGATTATAGGTACGTTTCAATTCGAAAAGCATTAAAAGCATAAAAGTATATAAGCATGAAAAGCATGAAAATAATGAAAAACATACCAAACATTTTGACTTTGATCCGCGTGATGTTAATTCCTTTTTTTATTCTCGCATTTTATTTACCCATTGAAGCGTCATTCTATGTTGCTACTTGGATCTTCTTTATAGCCGGGATAACTGATTATTTGGATGGTTATCTAGCAAGGCGCTGGAATGTATCAAGCAAACTCGGGGCTTTCCTTGATCCGGTGGCAGATAAAATCATGGTAGTCACAGCATTAGTTATGGTTGCTGGTGATCACGACCGATTAGTCGCTACCATCGGAGAACATAGTGCTTTGTGGATCATGATCCCAACACTTATTATGATTGGACGTGAACTGGCAATTTCAGGGTTACGGGAATGGATGGCAAGTCTTGGTAAACGTGCTGATGTTGCTGTGGGTAGCTCGGGTAAGTGGAAAACCAGTTTTCAGATGATGGCATTGGGTGGATTGGTTTGGCAACAAGCGCCTTGGATGGTTTATCTGGCGTATATTGTGTTCTATTTTGCCATGGTACTAACGGTTATCTCTATGGTGCAATATTTTTCTGCTGCTTGGGGAGAGCTCACCAGCGAAGAATAAATCTAAATGAGTTACCTGGTTTTTGTCATTTCAGCTATAAGTGATTCGTTTTTAGCTAAAATACAGACTGTTTAGGTTGAAACGTAAGCATTTTTATCGATGCAATAAAAAGGATGTTGACTCTGATTTTTAGGTCTGTAGAATGCGACAGCACATCGGGTCTAAAGCAACTGGTTAAAGGTAGCGTTAAACTGGATGAATAAGAAATCTGCCCGAGTGGTGAAATCGGTAGACACAAGGGATTTAAAATCCCTCGCTTAATAGGCGTGCCGGTTCAATTCCGGCCTCGGGCACCAATTTCTTAATGGTTCGATATAACCTTAAACATATTATGGCGGGTTGGCAGAGTGGCTATGCAGCGGATTGCAAATCCGTGGACCTCGATTCGACTTCGGGACCCGCCTCCATATTTAGTATGAAACATACTATCATGCGTTCAGCACTGAGAACGAATGAGAACAAAATTCAGTGCCCGAGTGGTGAAATCGGTAGACACAAGGGATTTAAAATCCCTCGCTTAATAGGCGTGCCGGTTCAATTCCGGCCTCGGGCACCAACTAATACGAATACGAGAAAGAATAATAATGGCGGGTTGGCAGAGTGGCTATGCAGCGGATTGCAAATCCGTGGACCTCGATTCGACTTCGGGACCCGCCTCCATTCTTTAATTCACACCTTTCCTTTTTAACTCGCATCACACTGACCACCTTCCATACCATTTATAATACTTCATACCGTTAATTATATTCTATACAGTGGGTAATATTAAGCTCACTTTCAAGTATTGACGTATTTTATAATAATTCATTTTCCCATCCTTGTTTTTTCCTATAGATTGTAGATGGACTTACATCCAGTAGTGCTGCTGCTTTCGGAATGTTGCCATTACAAATCTTGATGGCGTTTTCTATGGTGTAACGTTCTACCTCCGCCAGAGGTTCGATTGGTGTAGAGGATGAATGATTAATTATTTCCGGCGGGGTCTCTGAGGAACGGCGCTGGTTAATTGTAATATCATTCAATAAGATATTTAAAGGCGGAGGTAAATGGGCTAACTTAACCACTTGATCGCTATTCAGAACGACAATATTGTGAATGACATTCTGTAATTGACGAACATTTCCAGGCCAATTATAACTGCGTAGAATTAAATCTTTTACCTCAGGGGAAAAAGCGTTGAATGCTTTACCTTCCTCTTTCGCATAGATAGTCAGAAAGTGATTGGCTATTTCCAGAATATCGTTACCGCGTTCGCGCAGAGGAGGCAGGTGTAGCGGAACTACATGAAGCCGGTAATAAAGATCTTCCCGAAAACGTCCTGCAGCAACATCCTCTAAGGGATTGCGGTTAGTAGCACAAATGAAACGGACATCAACCTTCTCTAATGTACTGCTGCCGACTTTTTTAAATGTACCAGTCTGCACAAAGCGCAATAATTTTGTCTGCAGATCTAAGTCCATTTCACAAAGCTCATCTAAAAATAGGCTGCCACCATGTGCTTGTGACGCGGCGCCTTTACGCTCTTCATAGGCGCCGGTAAATGCGCCTTTGACATGACCAAATATCTCACTTTCCATGAGGTCATGCGGTATGGCGCCGCAGTTAATAGCGACAAAGGGCTGCTTGGCTCGCAAACCTTGAGAATGAATGGCTTCTGCACAGATCTCCTTACCGGTACCGCTTTCACCTGTGATGAACACTGTGGCCTTACTGGGTGCTGCTGCATCTATAATGCGATACACGGCTTGCATAGGCAGGCTAGAACCGATAAAACCGTGATAGTGCTTACGCTCGAATGTACTCTGATAGTTATCAACTAAATGCTGCAGGCGTGCTTGTTCAAGCTGGTTTTTCATTGAGGTTTTCAGGCGGCTGGCAGAGACCGGCTTTTCCAGGAAGTCATCTGCGCCGTTACGCATCATGTCTACTGCGATATCAACCGAACTGTGGCCAGTGATCACAATAACAGAGCAGTAAATATTTTGTTTTTTCATCCAGTACAGTATATCCAGCCCATCCATGTCGGGTAGTTTACAATCAAGCAGTATTAAATCGGGTCGAGATTGCTGAATAAGTTGCTGAGCAGCCACACCGGTGCTGGCTAGGGATAAGTCGATTATTTCTGCTTTTAAATATTGCTGATATAACCTTGCCTGTGGTGCAGAGTCTTCCACTATTAATACCTTGGGCTTATCATTCATGAGCATGTCCTTAATTTATTGTATCAAACCCCTGCTGGGCACGTTGTTTTAGCAAACGAAATGATTCATTGGCGATTTCTGGTAATTTATTTGCTTGCTCAATTGCCTGTTGGAGATTGTTTTTTTTACAAAGCTGTTCAACATTTCGAGCCAGAGTATGCAGTCTTGCATTACCATGAGCCGCGGCGCTACTACCGATAGTATGCGTTTCAAATTCGAGTATATTTAGATCCTGTTTTATGATCGCTGTATTGACTAACGCCATTCTTTTTTGAGTGTCCTCTATGTAGAACATCAGTAGTTCAGGTACGATTTCAGCTGCTGTATCGCGTACCAGTCGTTGCAGTATTGTTTCGTCAACATAATCACAGGTATTATCTGTCGGCACAGTTTTATCTTTCGAAGTAGACATATTCGTGACGATTTGTGCTTGGCGGTTATTTGTCCAGAGTGCAATGCAGGCTAAAGCAGCGACGCGATTTATTGGCTTGCTAAGATAATCATTCATGCCTGAGCGCATGAAGCGATCCTTGTCTCCGCTTAGAGAATGCGCAGTGAGTGCTACAATCGGAATGTTACGCGCTTCACTTGTGAGTTGGCGGATAGCACGTGTGGCGGTCATACCATCCATTTCTGGCATTGATATGTCCATTAATATAATATCATAAGGTAAGCTACGCACCGCATCGATGGCTTCAAGACCATTAGAGACAATATCAACCTGCAGATGAGCTAACTCTAGAATTTTTTTAATTACCATCTGATTGGCTGGGTTGTCTTCAGCGAGCAAAATACGAGTGCCAGTCAACGGACTTTGTTGGCTACCGCTGGTAGTTAATTCATTTTTTATATCGTGTTTATTAGCTATTCCCAGCTCAATCGTAAATTCAAACGTACTGCCATGCCCGAGTTTGCTCTCCACGTTAATGTTGCCATGCATGAGAGATACAAGGCGTTTACAAATGGCCAGACCCAGACCTGTACCTTCATACTTTCTGGCGTGGGTTTGATCGACCATCGTGAATTCTTCAAATAATGTAGTCTGATTTTTTTCGGATATGCCGATCCCAGTATCTTTTATTCGGCACCGCAATATTATCACTTCATCGTTAATTGAATCAGTAGTAGCGGTGACTTTTATGCTACCGGTTGCAGTGAACTTGATCGCATTATTGATTAGGTTGATCAGAATTTGGCGTATGCGATCAGGATCGCCTTTGGCAAATTGGGGAAGGTCATCATCGAGTGCAAGGGTAAGTGCTAATGCTTTATCTTGCGCCAGATGTTTTAATAACTCCGTGCTGTCTGCCAATAACAGGTGTAAGTCAAAGCTTGTATTTTCCAATTGTAGTTTATCGATATCCATTTTGGTGAAATCGAGAATGTCGTTGATAATAGTGAGGAGCAATTCACCAGAGTTACGACCTGTTTTAACTAATTCTAACTGCTGACTGTTAAGCTGCGTATCTTCGAGCAGATCCAGAATGCCGAGCACAGCATTCATTGGTGTCCGAATTTCGTGGCTCATGGTCGCAAGAAAGCGACTTTTAGATTCATTACTTATTTCTGCTTCAAGTCTTGCTTTTCTTAATTTTTCTTCATTACGTTTTTGTTCACTAATGTCAACGAAGTGAGCGATATAATGACTGACTTTTCCAGCGGTATTTTTTACGGCCGATATGTTCAGATATTCGGGAAATATTTCGCCATTTTTGCGTTTACTAAATATTTCACCGCTCCACTTCCCCTTATCGAGTAAAGTGGACCACATTTCTTGGTAATACTTTTTATGGTGCTGACCGGATGAAAAAATGCGTGGATTTTTGCCCATAACCTCATCTATCTCATAACCTGTAATACGGTTGAAGGCGTTGTTTGTGCGGATAATGTTGCCATCTGCTGTACAGATGACGATCGCTTCACTGGACTCAAAGGTTTGTGCAGCAAGACGTAATTCTGTTTCAGCCTCGAGGCGGGTGGATATATCGCGAATAAATGCAGTAAACATCGTACCCTGAGCGGTATTGATGGGAGCAATGTTAATCTCTATCGGAAAAGAATGTCCCAATTTATGTTGTGCTGTTAGCTCTAAGCGTTGATTAATGATGGGAGAAGTTTGGGTTGTAAGATAGCTTACTATCCCCTTATGGTGGGCATGGCGCTTGTTGGGGGACATGATGAAATCAGCTAATGTTTGGCCAATTATTTCATCATAACTCCAGCCAAAAGTGGATTCAGCAACTTCATTGTAATCAATTACTTTTCCCTGTTCATTGATTGTAATTAACGCATCTAGGGAGGCAGTGAGGATCGCTTTATTCTTTTCCTGATTACTGGTAGCGATAGCCGTCATAGTGCGTTCCGTTTCAATACTTCTAGATAACTCGGCATAACTGACTTCCAGCGTTGACGACATACTATTAAATGCATGGGCTACCTTGGCGATTTCATCATTTCCTATCACTTTTATTTGATGTCCTGGTCCATATTGAGTAATGGTGTCAGATGCTTTTTTTAATTGGTATAACTGCCGGGTTAGATAGGTACCAAGCATAAACGAAAATATGATGACGAGGGCCACTTCAAGGCTGGCGATAGTGAGAATCCAGCGCCGTGCTTGAGCGAATAAAAGATCGATAGGTTTGGTTGAAAGTCCTATTTCAATCACACCATATAAAGTACCATTTTCTATGATCTCAATACGAATATCGTATATGCCGTCATTGACATCGGCAAGTTGGGTGTCGGGAGTATGCGGGCGATTCAGAATGTCAGGCTCACCGCCTTCAGCTAGTATATAAGTGTCAGTACTTATCCGTGTATAGACAATGTCCGGCGTATCCAGTATTCCTTCTATCAAGCTTTCAAGTGTTGCTAGATCGGTAGACAGTACGGCATCTTTTATTGCATTGGCAAAGAGTACTGACGTTGTTTCTGCGCGTTGTTTTAACTGCTTTTCATTGGATTGATTCAAAAAAATCATGCCACTGATAATTAATATTATCAGTAGTACTGATTCGATAAAGGCAATGCCGAGGATGGTTTTTAGCCGAAAACTCATAGGAATATCTTAGCTATCAGAAAGTTGGTCAAGTTTGAGATCACGAACGTCATTCCAGTCTGAATCTTCCGCGCCCTCAAAGGATTTTATTTTGATATTTTTGAGTAATTTTTTGCCTGTTACTTGCTCGCCCATGTCAATCAGCACTTGTCGAATCTTACGCGCCTCAGCCGATTTTACGCTAGGGTGGACTGCGATAGCATGAGGAGTATAACCTCTCGTTGTCCACAGTACTTTTAATTGATTACGTATTTCCGGATCGACAGTATTAAACGTGCGCACTATCCCGCCGCCGGCTGGGTAGATGCCTTTGGCAACGGCGCGGTACACAGAATCATGTGAAGATACATATTTAGGGGTGAAATTAATTTGATTTTTTGACAGTTCAGCGCGGGTTAGTATACTGGCTGCAAAGGCGGCTGGGGCGGGGAAGGCCAGGGTGCTGCCTTCTAGATCCGTCAATGAATTGATGTGATTATTTTTTGCCACAACAATGATACCTTTGATACGCTTTTCTCGTGCCTTGGCGATCGCACGATAACCGACTTTTTGATTAAATACCGTATAGTGATAGGGATTCATATAGGCAATATCATAATTACCGGCGGCCAAGCGTTTTTCAAATGTGGGTATATCAGGCGCTGTTGCGAAATGGATGCGAAGTCCGCTTTGTTGGCTGATCTCTTTTATTATTGGGCTCCACAACTTAGCCAGTTTACTTGCTGATTGTTGTGGCACTACACCGAAGGTTAACTGTTGTTCTGCCATGCTCAGAGTTGAGTTAATTAACAGAAATAAGGAAATAATTATGTTTTTCATTGTCACATTCCTCGTGGTTTTATTTTCTCGTCATTACTGAAGGTTAGACCACTTCATTAATAAGCTAGATTTTTCAATCAGTTTTTTAACAAACTGCGTTTAGGCATTGAGGTAGTTATGCTTGGGTGCTGGCATGAGTGAACCATACTTTCATTTTTATTACTGTCAAATGACATGAGTTATCCTTAATTTATATTACTCAATGATTTCTGGGTTTAGTACTAAAGGTTCAAGTAAAAGAAGCAGCGCATCATCACTGGGCTGTGAGCCCGTGAGCTCATCGAATAATGCCATAACCCGCTGCAGGGACTGAGCGATAGGCATATTAAGTGTTGATGATAGTGCATCGAATATGCGTGATTTTAGTTCGCTGCGGGCGTTATTATCTGCAGCAGATTCAAAGAGACCATCAGTGAAAATGGCAATACGATCACCGTCTTTAACATTTATTTGAGTGCTATGGTAATTTGTGTTTGGAAGTAAACCCAGTAATGCGCCTCCGGTAGGCAGTGGGATTATATCTTGCGGAGAAATGAGCAGTGGCGCTGGGTGACCGGCACTGGCGACTCGAATATCGCCTCCAGTTGATAACTGTACTGAGCAGCATGTTAGGGTTACTTGCGAGAGCAACTTGTCTTCCTGGGCGAACTGGGATAGCTGTTCAAGTAGTTGCGCTGGATTATTATTTGTTTCCATCGATTGCATTAATCCGTGTATATAACCACCACAGGCATGAGCAAAAAATTTAGCACTATCATCATGTCCCATAATGTCTGTTAGCACGAGTTGCAGCATGTTTTCACTGCTTTTATGTAACAGCAGATCGCCACCTCCAGAACCGGTATCTCGACTTGCAACAACGCAACGCCAACCGTGTGAAATATCGGGCAGATTCGGTTTTAATGAAGCCGTGATGCGTTTATCTATCCGGTCAGTGATACGTTCCGTCAGCTGCTCGCATACCTGGGTGGAACGTCCCAGAACGCGTCGGATAATCTTTAGTAATTGAGGTCTATCAACCGGTTTTATCAGGTAATCATCAATGCCGAGTTCGGCTGCTTGCTTTTGAATGAGCTCGTCATCTTCAGCGGTTAAAAAAATAAAAGGGATTAGCTCACTGCTAGGGTGTTGATTGATTCTTTTGCGTAAGGATAACCCGTTCATCTGTGGCATCTTTATATCAGACAGTACAAGATCTATTTTATATGCATCTAGTTTGGCAAGGGCTTCATGCCCATTGTTAGCCGTCAGTACTTTAAAGCTACTTGATAGGTAGTTTTGATAGAGTAGGCGTAGGCAGTTATTATCTTCAACCAGAAGAATTGTGTGTTGTCTTTTTTGTTTGGGAAATGCCCATGTGAGTCGCAGTTGATTGTGTTCTGAGCCTTCACCTGAGTAGTAAGTGATGTTATCGCATTGGGAATGTAACAGTGCAATGCCTCTGCCTTGTTCAATTTCGCTGAACTCAGATAACAGGTTATCATCTAGGCGTTTTGTTGGATCCCATGCGTTACTATCGTCAAAGATATCTAACCACCAACCCTGTGTATCGCTTCCAAAACGCAAGATGATCTGACTAGATTTGGGTTCTGCATGTAATACTAGATTGGTTACGGCCTCAGAAACACATAGCTGAACACGCTGACGCACCGATACGTGCGGGATATAAATTTGCGTTATTTTTTCCAGCGCATGACGAACATGGTGTGGCGTTTTAATGGTAAAATATTGCTTTGATTCGAATAGAATATTATCCATGCTTTAGATTTCCAATGTTAAAAGACGATTATTACATAAGAATTTTTTTAAACGTTTGCTGAGCCAACCAAATCTGGGCGCCAGTCGTTCAGCTTCTCGTATTAATTCATTTTTTAGCGAGGGGTTGTCATGGTCATTAAATATACAGCCAAGCAGTTGTGCATTTGCTGTATTGAGTTTACTGACTGCTGTAGATAACATAGCTTCTGTTGTATGTCCTGCAAGTACCACCAGTATAGCGCCATCACAGGCAGCAGCGACCCGCTCCGGTGGAATATTTCGGGCATTGATTCGATTGATTGGTGAGGTGTCGATAATGACGTTATCGTATTGCTGCAACCAGTTATAAACATATTTTTCCAAGACCCCTGGTTGTCTCAGTTTCATTATGTGTTCTCGCTTGCTAGGGGCTGTAACCCCCGTTAGTGCGATGGTATTGTTATCAGTCGTGACAAGTTGAGGCGGCATTAGTCTCTCTGTATTTATGCTGTGTACTGCACTTGTTGCCGCTTCATTTTCTGCACTATTTCCCGTTCTATTCGCACCTAATGGTAATAAAACGTCAAAATCCAGTAAGCTTTTTATCGCAGGGCGATATATATTCAGGTCGACAACCAGTGTAGATCGCCCGGCCACGAGATTGCGCTGCGCTAACGCTAATGCGATACTCGTCACTCCTTCTCCTGAGTTCGCCGCACAGACTGCAATAGAAGTACCTGGCTCGCTGAGTATTTGCGAATAAATCTGCTCTATTTCAATATTTTGATAGGGGATGTTCATCAGATCAATCCAAACAGCGCACCGAGTGCCACAATTTGGATAATGTCACTCAGGCCTGAGCGGAACTTCTCAAAATTACTCTCACTTTTGTAGGGTATGTATACGGTATCCCCTGCCCGCAGAACGGGGAGGTCGGAAAAGGTGGCGTTACGGCTGAAATCGCCCAGATCAAAACTGCGGGCCTGATCTTTGCAGCAGGACAGGTTTACAATGGTGATATTTTCTATAAAAGCATCGCCCTTGGTTCCTCCCGCTTCGGCAAGAAGATCAAGTAATGTCATCGTATCGTTGAATCGATAGCGACCCGGTTTATTGATAGCGCCAAGCACCCGCACTGTACTCTCCTTTGATTTATCTAGCCAAAGGCGATCCTTTTCAGGAATGTAGATCGTATCCCCCATTTTTATCTGGGGAAGTAAGGTGTCATCGCCAGTCTCGAAATAGAGGGCAAGATCCAATTTGCTTACCCGTTTCATTCTATTGTCGCGATGATTGATTCGGATATTACGGAGATCTGCCTTATCGGTAGGCCCATCTGCTGCGGATAAAATATCCAGAAAATGCATCTCATTTGAAAACATGTAGCGACCTGGCGCACCGACTTGACCAAAGATATAGATCGATTTTTCAGATGCTTGTCGTATCCATTGCGATTTGTTATCTGAGGGATCTACTGGTAGTTCCTGAACGAGTATGGTTGTGCCAGCCTTAATGGTTGGCAATTCTTTGTCGCTAAGACCTTGTTTTATAAAGTCATTTAAGTCGAAATTATGAACTTTGCTACTTCCGCCATTTTGCGGGGTCACAATCTCGATATTATTAGTATCTGCCCGCGATGTTGGGCCTCCTACATGAGCCAGTAAATCAAGTAGTGACATTTCGTCAGACCATTCAATTCGGCCTGGGCGAACCACGGCTCCAATGACCCTTACTGCACGATTGGGTGACACTTTCAGCCAAGATTTTTCATTCATGTCTGTTTTTTCAGGGACAAATATAGCGTCGCCAGGCGAGATATGAGGTGGTTTTCCCACAACACTGCCTTCGGTGTAACCGGTGAGATCAAAAGGTACAATGCTGTTGTCTGCTTTAATGATACGAATTTGGCGGGATTCAGCAAACCGTGTCGGACCGCCTGCGTTGGCTAAAATATCCATGAAGGTTGCATCATTTTTACTCTCGTAAGCCCCTGGTTTGGCAACCTCTCCCATTACATAAACCATACGGGCTCCGGTTTTGATTTCCTCTTCTTGACGGGGTACAAAGATAGTTGCTCCCGCAACTATTTCTGGCAGATGAACTTCATTGCCTGTATCGAGGTATTTTTTGAGATTAAATATGTTGGGTTGACCTTGTGCTATAACTCTAATTTGTTCGACACCCGCATAGCGAGTCACTCCGCCAGCCCGCATCAACAGATCGACAATATTCATTGAGTTACGGAAAGAGAAACTACCCGGGCTATTGACCTCGCCAAATACTTTTACTGCCTGCTTGTCATTAGCGGCATCACCGGCATCGGCAATTTTTGAAGGATCGAACTCGATTTCTACATTTCCAGTCATCGGAGAGGCCGGAATAAAGAGTGAATCCATTGACTGCAATACTGGCAGCATACCTGCATCGCCGCTGTCGAGGTATTGTTTATAGTTAAAAACCTGTGTTGTGTTGTTACGTATTAACTGCATACGATCAAGCTGCGCTCCCGTTCGCAATCCGCCTGCAGCATGCAGTGCTAGCTGTATCGACGCATCTGCTTGTAAGGTAAATTCACCGGGTTGATTGACATAACCGCGAACACTGATCATCAATTGTTTTTTGTGTAAATAAATTAATAGATTATCTAGGTCTAGAAATACATTACGTAATTTATCTGTGACCAGAGATTCTATTTCTTTTATCGATTTTCCTGCGACGGGTACCGCACCAACCTCTGGCAGGATTATTCGACCTTGGCGATCAACGGTAAAAGGGTCTTTTAGTGTGGCTTCACCGGGCAGTGATATTTGGAGCAGATCCCCTCTCTGAATTTTGTAATCCAGAGTTTCGGCTTGTACCTGCCACTGAATGGCAAATAACAACATGATCAATATCAGCCGGAAATAGTTTTTAGCATAGCTTTTAAAATAGCCTATTAAGTTCAGAATACTCATGGCTGTATCAACTCTGTTGTATCACTTGTATCAATCAGTTCAATACTGACTCGTCTGTTAACGAGTCTGATATGCGGTTCACTACCGGGGAGCAGGGGATTGGTCGAGCCGCTGGCATTAACAATGATGCTGTTTGAATTGAGCCCGAAAATTTGTAGGTAGCGCGCAACTTGCCTTGCTCGGTCGAGGGAAAGTTGCTGATTATTGATACTGTCACCCTTGACGTCTGCGTGGCCAGTAAGCTTTAAACTGTAGGCTGGGTAGGTTCGTAGCATGACGACTGCTTCAGCCAAGTGGCCTATATATCTAGGATTAAGTTGCGATGAATCGAAGGCGAACTGGTTGTTATTATTCAGTAATGACAGGATATATTTGATTTGATCGCCAGTGTTCACTTGTGCTTGCCGACCTGCTGTATTTGTTGCTCCCTCTGTATCAGCACTGCCAATCGATGCGTAGTTGGTATTTAGGCAGATACCTTCTTGTTTTACATAATCAAGCCTGCGTTCCAGCGTCGCGAGTTTATCACGTTGGATGATCAGATCATTGGCTGCATCAACTTTCAAGCCGCCTTGTAATGCTCGCGAAATGCGGTCCTCACGTTCATGTGCTGTTTTCACGCTGGCAGGAAAACAAATATCTGCGCCTGCTAATACCAGCGTATCCAAATGCCGTCGACTAAGATCCTGCTCAAAATAAAGACCGTGTTCTGGGCCAAACGAATCCGTTGGCTGATAAGCTAAATGGTGTTCGGCCATGCCTCCCTGTCCTTTTTCTGGCCAGTTAGCGCAGCCTGAAATTGTCAATAAAGTCGTAGCGCAGATGAGTGCAGTTAATTGACGCATTTTATGCCCCCCTGATAGTCACTTTCCTTTATCTTTGTTGTGATAGGAATGGCGGATTCAATGCGAAGCAGTTTCAATAACTCTTCCGGCTGACCTTGTACGCCGATAATTTCCAGCGTACGTTGCTGTGCTTTGAGGCGCTTGAAGAGGAATATAATAGCGCCAATACCTGAGGAGTCGATGAAGTTGACTTGGTTAATATCCAGAATAATATGGAGATGTTCTGTATTCGTTATAGCTTCTAGATCTGGGTGGATTTTACTGCAGCCTAGTGCATCCATTTCACCGCTTAACTTAATAATCAGGTAGCCATTAGGAGTATCGATATGCTGAAAGTTCATGCTGCTATCCATTTTCTGAGAAGATGTACAGGTTTACTGCATCGATCGTGCCTGATTTTTATTGTTAAATTTAAACAATGATTTATGAGTTTTTTACAGGTTTTTTTACTGTGAATTTGCATAATGCAAATACTTTTGCGAAAGCGGTGTTGGGGAGGGAGGGTTATTCAATACCTAGTTTAGTGAATATCAGCACATGGTCAGTGCCTTTGACAACTTGATACTCTTTTTTTATGACGTTAAAAGAATTGCTTACCAGGCAATGATCAATATATGCACTACTCAATACCCGTATTAAATTATTTCTGTTGCTATAAGACCAGCTTGGAATATAGCCAAACCCAGCCGCGGTATTTGTTAGCGAGCTAATTTTTTCTAAATATTTAAACTCGGTAGACCAGGGCGTCGTATTTATATCGCCTATGACAATTTTATACTGTAGAAATGAAGATGCTACTTGGTGGGCAACATAGTCAAGTGTGGCGTTTCTTAACTGCCATAACTTTTCGGTTCTTGGTGAGCTGGGATGCAGTGCATAAATTTGCACTGGCGTACTTGTTTTTGGTGTCTGAATAATCGCTTCAATAAAATGTCCCTTGGTATGTCCCATATCATGTATTTTTTTATTCACAATCGGCCATTTTGAAAATAGGGCAAGCCCAGAGGGGGAGCTTTCTAACGGTTTAATTCCAATGGAATAAGGGTAATATCGTGTCAGTTTTTTTATTTCTTCATGTTGGTAATCTGCAACTTCTTGCAATACGATTACATCATAGGCAGATGTACTTATTTTAAATATCAATTCATCAATGTTGGGATTTTTATATCTGATATTGAGTTGGGCGATAGTTAATATTTCGCGATCCTGTAATGGGCTTTTATTGGATAGGTAAAGTGGTACCTGGTTGTATGCAATGATAAGAAAGTAGACAATAGAGAGTGGTATAACGTATTGCTGGATATATTTTATGTTGATTAACACCAGTAATATAGCGAAAAAAGACCATTGCAGCTGCAAATTGATCAGGTTATCAAGCCACCAGAGAGATATTCGTGGTGATAGCGCAGGTATTAATATCAAGGTAAAAACAATGACGTTAATTAAATAAAAAGCGGCTCTTATCATCAATGGATAACGACATTTACCATCGATGATGTTTATCTTACCCATTACATTTAATGACCGTAAGTATGGTTTTAAATACGATCTTCAAGTCGGTAATAAGCCATGACATGGGGTTGCTCAGTGCTAAAGAGTAGGCGTGATCATAGGATAACTTGGCATCAATATTATTAACGCTGTCCAAATAGCTTTGATTTATTTGAGCCAGTCCCGTTAATCCAGGTAACACACCGTACGTTCTTTCGGTAAAAAAAGGCCTCTGACTTTCGATATCGAACGATAATTCAGGTCTTTCAGGCCGTGGACCAATAAGCGACATGTCTCCGCATATAACATTGATTAACTGCGGTGTTTCATCCAGTCTTGTTTTGCGTAAAAATTTACCGACCTTGGTGATCCTGGGATCTGACTTTTCAGCTAAGCGAGGTACCCCATCAATTTCCGCATCGGTATACATGCTCCTAAACTTGATAATACTGAAAGTATTACGGTGGTCGAATTGGCAGTGCTTGCGCTGATCGTGTGATGGCGGTTCATCGGACAGCTGTGATTTACCTGCGCGGCGCTGTCGATATAGAATGGGTCCTTTACTGTCTAGTTTAATCGCCAATACAATCAGTGGCAGGATTGGTAGCAGCAATAGCAGGCCTGCCATTGAGAAGCACAGATCAAACACTCGCTTGCCATATTTTACAATAGGGTGAATATAAGTGGTCAGGTTTGATGGATTAATAGGACCTTTATTGGTCGTTACAGTATCTGTCGGCATAAGATTAATCTCTTTGGTTGATGTGTTTGCAAGGGCGTTTTGCTCAGTTTTTCACAGCGTGCTTCATGCAGTTCTGCATATAGCTCAGCGAGCCAATAAAACCAGCAATATGCCCCCCTACTATATAAGCAAGGATCTGGCAGAATCTATGGCTGTTAGTGGGTTTGTACAGCATCTCCCATGCGGCCAGAAAATACGCAATTACCTGTACTACCGCTAGCAGTAAAAAGAAAGCATAGTCAAATGCCAGTATCAGACTGCAGAACAGTGCAGCAATCATTAAAAATGGCATTAAAACCCGCAGGCCTTTACCAGAGATAAAAGCGAAAGCGGTGCCGCCATAACGCGGCAGTAACAGTGTTTTTAGCCTAAGTAGCTGCTGAAAATTACCGGCGGCGATGCGGCGGCGTCGTTGCTGGTCCTGATTGTTGTCAGCTTGTTCTAATTCCAGCGCATTAATCGAACCTTCATAATCAGCGCGGTAACCTGCCGCTACGATTTTCATCGGCAATATGAAATCATCATTGATGGTGTCTGCTGCCAGCGGTTCAAACAGTGCTCGGCGAAAAAGATAGAAGGCGCCATGTGCCCCGATTGTTGATCCAAGCGCGGCTTCGCTGGCTTTTAGCTTACTTTGATAATGCCAGTAGGCGGCTTCACCATTCGAGCCGGGGGAAAGCAGGCGGTAGTGGCCATTAAGTACACCAATAGCAGGATCTTTGAATCGCTCTGCCGCGATGAGCAGCGCATCAATAGAGATGAGAGCGGAAACATCGCTGAGAGCGATTAATTCATTAGTAAGGCTTGTCATGGCGTGGTTGATTACCGCTACCTTGCCCTCGTTCAGGGGGAAATTAATAATTTCAATACAAAGGTGTTGGCATTCCACTTCTTTGGTGGTTTTCGTTGCGATAGCAACAGTGTTATCTGTGCAGCCGTCACAGGCAATCATTATCTGTAAACGATGCGAGGGGTAGTCGAGCGTCGCGAGATTACGAATTTTGTCCGCGATCCATTTTTGTTCATTATAGGCAGGTACAATAATGGTTATCGTTGGTAATGCATCGTCCATTGATGTGCAAGTGTAATGACGCTGATAGGCCGTTATCGTTGCTATAGGGTGTTGCTTGTGCCACCATCGCAGGATTAAGGGATAACCTAAGTGATGATAGATCACCAGCGCACCACTGGATAGGGCTGTTGCTATTAGCATGGTGGTTGTGAATGAGATGTCATGCATAGATGGATCCTGCATCGCGTAAAGTAGCATAAGCTTTTACCATGAGGCGAACATCACAGTGTCGCTGCACGAATGCTCGAGGCTGGCAGTCTTTGGGTTGTTGTAACATTCTATTGAGCGCCGTCGCCATGCTGTGGTGATCATTGGCAGGGATCAGCTCACTGCTATGAGGGCAGACGGTTTCTTGGGAACCGCCAACATTGGTGACTACTGTCGGAATATTACAAGCCTGCGCCTCTAATGGTGCAAGTGGAAACCCTTCGTTCAATGATGGCAGGCAAAAAATGTCCAAGGACTGATAAAACAGGGGCATGTTATCGATACGCCCCAGAAAGTGAACGCGTTTGTTGAGTTTGAGTTGATCGACCTGCTTACGTAATTGATGCTCAGTGCTGCCGGCACCGGCAAAAACAAGGTGGATGGTCGGGGGTAATTTGCTCAGCGCATGAATGAGGACGCTTTGCCCTTTTACTTGTTCCAATCGACCGCTGCAGCCGATGAGCTGTACCTGCGGCGGTAATTTCAAATGTTGCCGAGCAATAAATGGGTCTCCGGGGATGAAATATTCTGTATCGATGCCGTTACGAATAACCGTAATATTATTGCTGCAGCGCAGTTGCATTCTCATCGTGTTGGCTACAGTGTCAGCATCGGCGGTCAGAATAGGCTGCAGGAGCTTAAAGGCCCAGCGTTGTAGGACGCGACGTTTGCATTGCTGCAGGTGCCAGGCATCGTGCTCGGTATGGATGAGGTGTTTGACTCTAGCCAGACGTGCTGCTAAACCTGCATATAGTAGCGGGCCTATGTGGTGTGTATGTACGGTATCGGCATTCAGATCTTTGAATATATTTCTCAACTGCATGACTAGAGAAGGTTTCAGCCCCGGCTGTTTATTAAGGAAGATCAATTGATCTTTAAAAGGTTTTAAGCGTGGCCACGCGTTGATGGCAGTTTCAATATTACCTTCGAGGCTAATAATAATGGTTTTTTCACTTGGGGCTGAGAACGACGCCAGATCCAGAGACAGCGTCTCAATGCCACCAGGGCGTAAATGTTGTACGACTTGTATGATTGTTTTATGCCCCCCAGTGGGTGCTATTAGGGAGGGGGAGTGTTGCTCATTTTTCATTACGATTCTCCAGGAATTACGTTGAGTGTTGGGGGTATGTGTGGAATACGACTTAGAACGGGAGCACCGGTTAGTGTTGCTAGATGATCGCGGCGGCGTAATCTGGTATCGCTGAGTTCCAGCATAAGCGCGAGCCCACACCCGAGAAATAAGCCGCCAAACAGTCCGCAGATAATAAACAGAGAGAGAGGCAGGTTTGACGGTGAGGTAGGGGTAAAGGGACGGTCAATTACCTTCACGCGTTTATCGCGTTCGAAAATGCCGAGTGAGCCTGTAATACTGGCTTTCTCATGGCGTAGTAGCATGTCATCATACAGATCACGTTTTACCTTTAGATCCCGCTCAAGTTTGGATAATTCACTGGCATTAGCGCCGTATCCAGACATCTGTCTTTCCAATGTTGTGATCATTTTTTTTAGGCTGCTAATTTCTTCCTGATAACCTTCAACCTTGCTTCTGGTCGCTTGCATGGTTTCGAGCTGAGAAATTAGTAGTGGTTGTTGTTTTTGTACTTCATTAAGTTGGGAGCTGCTGGCGATAACCCAAAGCTGCTCGATAGTTAAATTTTCACTGGTGTGGGATATAATATTTTGCCGCTCTTCTTCCAGACGGCGAAGATTTCTTTGTGCAGCAATGATTGAACTGTGCTTGTTGGTATAACGCGCCTTCAGTAATGCCAGTCCGCCTTGTATTTTCACTATTTGCTCTTCGATCCGTCCAAGCACTGGGTTGGCTTTTGAGAGTTGTTGATCTAATCCTCCCAAACTACGAATTGCCCCAGCTAACTCTGCCTCACGAATAGATAGACGTTGTTTCATTTGCGCAAGACGTGAGATATTAGTGAGGTGCAGTTCAGGTAATTCGATGGCGTATTTATCTTTAAATTCAGCCATCGCTAATTCAGCTTTATCTAGCTCTGTTTGTCGATTTTTGAGGTGTTCAGCTAGGAAATAGCTTGAATCAATCATTGATGAACGTTCTGGTGCAAGTAATTGTTCAACAAATTGTTTACTGATCGATTCAAGTGTTTCTTTCATGCTAAGAGGATTGTTCGAGCGATAACCAATACGAATGAGATCCTTGCCAAGCATGTCCACGGTGAGCGCGTTGGAGAGTTGACTAATCACTTCATCATGTTCTGCTGGTGTTGTTTCTGAGTCGACGAGTTTTAGATCCTCGGCCACAGTACCCAAAATGTGACGACTATGCAGTAATGTTTTGAGTGCGCTCATACGTTCTTTGAGCATTGCTGAAACAGCCAAATCTTCTAAAAATGGATTCAGTTTAGCAGTTTCCTGGATCAACATACTGGTATGGGAAGCGTAGTTTTTGGGTGCCAATACGCTGATTGAAAATGCAAATATAGGTAATATTATTATAGGTATTACAATGGCGTAACGGCGCCGCCATGCGCCAGCAAAGATAAAGAAAATGCGATGATTAATACTGCTCACAATGATTCCAACCATGTCGAAACTTGCTTAGCTCGCGCTGACCAGCTATGTTTAGCAACCTTATTGCGCAATGCTTGGGAAAAATCGGGCAGGGGATGAAGGTGCTCACTTGCCCACAACGCTGTGACCATGGCATCGCTGCTATTGGCTATTTGTACTAAGCCTTTATACGCATGTACGGCAGGAAATGAGGTGCTGATGATTGGACACCCTGTTGCGAGATATTCCTTTAACTTAAGCGGATTACATGCCTGGATTTGGGCGTTATCGATAAAGGGGAGCAAGGAAGCTGTCCAATGCTGGCTGTATGACGGCAGTGTATGGTGGGGGCGCTCGCCTAATAGCGTTACGTTATCAAAACGAGTTAACGGGCTAACGTCAATCACAGCTTTACCGATAAAGACGAAATGCCAGTTTGGCATCCTACTAATGGTATCCTGAAGTAATTCAAGATCTAACCACTCTGAAATACTGCCATAAAACCCTGCAATATTACGTCCATCATTAGGCATATCAGTAGCTCGCTCCATCGGTCTGGAAAATAATGAGTAATCAACACCGTGAGTTAATAATTGGGTGCGTGAAGCTGGAGTGTCTTGTGTTAACTGTTCGCTTGCCGTTATGATTAGATCGGCTTTGGCTATCAATTCATATTCACGCTGAGTGACTGTTTCATGATCTACTCCCGCTAAGGCAGAGAAATCATCACCGCAGTAATAAACCAGCGCTGATTCATCTAAGTGCCCCGCCATATCAACGGCAGTGGGTAGCGAGGTCCAGAGTATGGGGGATTGTAAGTTGGCTTTTTTTATCTTAGGTTTGATTTGGGCTACAAGCAGTTGAACTGCTAGCCAACGCCCTATTCGACTGCGGGGGGCCGGTAGCGTGCGTGGATGAACAATGTGAAAGTAGGTACTGTTTGGCGCTGGCATCTGTGGCATTGCTATCTGTGTAACGCCATACTGACAGGCGGTACCTGCAGTGAGTTTATGCCAAACGCGTTTGAGATCACGCCAGCTGAGCACAGGGCGGCGTAAGCCAATGGAATTGACCCAGATGACGTTACGTGTTTTTGCCAGATGTCTTATCAAGTGCTGCGTGCTACTGGGCAATCCGCCCCAGTCTTCACCAAATACAATCAGATCATGAATCATGTTATTACGCCTCCTTTTCAATATTATCAGACGGTTCAAGAGGGCGGATCACTCGAGCCGGGACCCCGCCAGCTAACACCCTAGGTGGAAGATCGTGAGTGACTATACTGCCAGCGGCCACAATGGTGCCCTGGCCTATTCGAACCCCCCCTATCACGGATACGCCTGTTGCTAACCAGACATCTTTTTCTAAAATTATGTCACCAATCTGCCCATCTGTGTCGGGGAGTCCCATTGCCCGTGCTTTTGCATCTAGCGGGTGGCCGGGGTAACCAGCGAGCAAAGCGCGTCCGGCAATACGCACATTTTCACCTATCTCTACGCGACTACCGACAGCAATCGTTGTCATCCAGCCGATATCAACATTGTTGCCAATAAGTAGCAGGGGGGCGGAACGAGAAGCACTACGTCCACTGAGCGTTGTATGCCCTGAAAAACGGCAGTTATCGCCCAGCTGTATACGAATAGGGCCACTGACATAGGGGAGGCCGCCGTAGAGATAAAGGTTTCGACCTACGCTTTCTAAACGACCTTTGAATAATGGGGTCCAGCAAAGGATCCGCGTTAGCATGGTGAACAGAGCGCGTAGCAGGCAGTAAATGGTATATAAAGTTGAGAGCATGAATTTAGGTGCGGGTAACTCAACTTGTAGTAGGGTTTTAGCGGAGCGAAAGAGGACCCTGGGCAAAGGATGTTGGCTGGTCTTAAGCCATTGCTTGGTTTGATTGAGCGTGATTGTTTTCATCAATGATTACTCCGTAGTAACTTA
>JBLHPA010000008.1:0-44210 GCA_047628235.1 Moritella sp. | reverse complement strand
AAGCGCCCGGATTTAAGAATGTTAAGATCTCGCCACGGTTATCGATGCCATTGGACAAGTCATCAACGATTTGGCGCAACAGGTCTATTTTACCCCCGTTCGGCTTTACCCAGTTGCGGGCACAGGCTCCGTAGACATAACCCATGTCATCGGGTCCCTTACGGTGTTGGCTAGCTAACCACACTGCGTTGTCATTAGCGTTGGCATCCCAGGTTTTTGTGCCTAATGCACGAAAGTCGGCCGCATTATCATAGCCGCGAATATAACCAATGATTTCAGCAATAGCAGATTTCCAAAAACTTTTACGTGTGGTCACCAGCGGAAATTCATTGGCGGCGACATCATAAGTAAGATCGGCGTTGATCACGGTCAGGCAACGTTTGCCTGTACGTTCATTTTCAACCCAAACACCTTTTTCTACTATTCTTGTGCATAAATCAAGATACTGCTTCATCTACTCTCGGCCTTTTTTAATTAGGATAAACTTGCTAGCAGATGATCTTGACATACTTAGGTTGGAATATCGAGACAAGTATTTTGCTCTATGGTCATGTTGTACTCGTCGGCGTTAAAGCGTTTTTTATTCTTCGGTGTCAATTGAGTTAAATCTAAAATAACTAAACCGTCAACACAGTTGTTAAAGTTGGGGTCTATGTTGAAATCAAAAATATTGACACCGCCAGGTGTACATAATTTAGTGTATTGCTTAAATAACGGGGGGATACTAAAGCCCATATGATTGAGCTGAATTTTTAAGATATTAAGGCCTTCTTCAGCGGTTACCCCGGCAAATAAATTGGCCAGCCTCTGTGTTGTTTCTTCGGATAAACTGAAGGGCATGTTGGCATGGGCAATGGGACAGTTGCTACCATAAAACTGCTGGTAGTAATAAACGAGCAGTTCTTTTGCCGGCTGTGAATAGCTATTGCTGATGCTGACGGTACCAAACAGGTAACGGCTGCGGCAATGTTGGGTGATGTAGACCATGATCCCTTGCCATAGATATTCTAGGCTGCGGGTTCCCCAATATTTGGGCTGGATAAAGCTGCGTCCTAATTCGATGCCTGAGTCAAAATAGGGAACCATCGCATCTTGGTATTCGAAGAGTGTTGAACTATAGAGTTGCTGTTGTGCATTAGATGGGGTGACGTGTTTCGTTTCAAGCAGGCGGTAGGCGCCAATAAGCTCCAGCTCTTTATCGTCCCACAGTAAAATATGCACATAAGCGTTATCATAAATATCAAGATCTCGGCGCTCGCCGGTGCCTTCACCAACTAAACGAAATGATTCCTCTCTTAAGCGCCCAATTTCGCGCATGATGGTCGAATTGTGCGTGTGTTGATAGCAGTATATCTGTTTGCCATCGCGGGTTTCACTGAGCTTCTGGCATGCGCGGATCTCACTGCGCAATAGCTGCCGGTTTTCAGGGTGGGCAATGGCTGATTGGGTAGTAAAGATAGATGGTTTGTCTTTGGTTAATCGATAGAGGTGCTTGCGAAACAACGCCGTTTTAGTATTGATGGGTAGATCAATGGCCTGATAGGTTTGGTAAGCGATCTGTTCGCCAATTCGGATCGAGACTGAATTGTTGTAATGTTTAAACATTTCACGGATCAGCCAGAGCGTAGAGATAGGTTTGGATAGCATCGATAGACTGTAAAAAAACAGCGAATTTTTTGCATTGATATAAATAGGGATGATAGGTGCTTGATGGTTTCTGGCTATGCGCAGAAAACCATTGCGCCACTTTCCGTCCTTTACCCCTTGAGGGCTTATCCTAGATACCTCTCCGGCTGGAAACATGATCACAACCCCATTACCTAGGAGGTGGGTATTTATTGCCTTGAGGCGCTCGCTGGCTGTCCCTCCGTGCATATTGTCAACGGGCAGGAAGTGGCTGTGTAGCTGGTCGATTATCATCAGCATATCGTTGGCAACGACTTTAACATCGGGTCGCACTTCACTGACCATTTTGACCAACGCCATGCCATCAAGTGTGCCAATGGGGTGGTTTGCTATGATAACGGCCTTACCCTGTACCGGGATCCGTTCCACTTCATTGGGGCGTACTGAATAGCTGAAGCTAAAATAGTCAAATATCTGTTCGATAAACTCTATGCCTGTGAGGTGGGCATATCTTTCACCAAACTGGCGTAATTCACGTTCATGAAACAGTAAACGTAGCATCGCTAATAAAGGCTTGGCGATCAGTCGGGTCCCTTTACGCTGAAAAAAATCGGGGTAGCGTTGATTTATTTCTGTTTCAACATTGAGCATAATATTCCTCCTTGAATTATCTGACAGTTCAATGATAAATACCGGGTATGACACTTTTGCTGCGTCTAGATGGCATTTTTATGAAGCGGTATTTTTTTGGCTATCATGGCTTATGACCTACGGCCTTAAACTCTGTAGCCAGGTGGTCACTTGCTGACAGATCCAGAGGCTGTCATCAAGGGGCAAATCATGCCCTGCATGCGGATGATAGTGGATGGCGCATTGCCATTGCTGGGCGATCGAAGTGCTACAGCTGGGGTTGACCAGTTGGTCTTGTTGGCTGGTTAAAAGTAAAATATTATTGATCGGAGGCTGTTTGGGCGCGCTAAATCGGCTGGCTGCATAAAGTTGCCGTAACGCATTTGTTGATGTTATCGGTTGCTGCCGGGCATAATCCACCCATTGCTGGAGGATCTGCTGATCTTCTTTGTGGTACTGACTGGTTAATTGCAAAATAATCTGTTCTTGTTGTTGTGCAGAGCTCAATAAGACCCGTATTAAAGTAAATAACTTATTGAGTTTAATGCGGTGATGAATAGGGCTAAAATTTTTAAAACTGGTATTCATGAATACCATTGCATCTATTTCTTTGGGAAACTGTCGTGCCCATTCAGTGCAGATCATGCCCCCCATTGAGATGCCTAGCAGATGAATAGGACGCTTGATACCCGCATGCTGGTTGTAAAATCGCTCTCTTAGCTGCAGCATTATCGCTGTTATGGAATAGGGGCTGGTGGTTTGCCACTCACTCCCTGTGCCTGCAATATCGCAACAGATCACGTTACACTTTAGTTGTTCAGCAAACATGTACGGGAACTGCCCCCAATGCTGTTGCTGCCTACACAGACCACGCACCAGCAACCAGGTTGGTTGTGGTGGCCGTTGATTTGCGTCATTCGTTGTACCAGAGTGTGGTTGCGTCAGCATGACTGTTCTCCTTGTTTTTCAGCGGTAACCAATGGGCGTGAGATCCCGTCAATTTAATTAAAAACTCCATAAATACATGGTGTTGCCTTAATACTCTTTTGATCCTGTGTGGCTGGATAGGGTGGAAAATACCGCTGGATTGAAAAATTTGCAGCGGATTTTTTTTGACCCATTTCCACGACCCCATCTCCAGCGTTAAGGGGATGAAGGTGGTTGCCGTGGTGAGTGATTGATCGTAGAGGTAGTCCCATAAATCACCATGGGTAGTGTAGTTGCGCGCCTGAGGCTCAAATAAATAATCTTGATGTGGATAGGTTTCAATCAGCATTTCACGGAGTCGAAAAATTTCGGGCAAATGCGGAATAGGGTGCTTAGATTTTGCGTACGGGAACCAGATACGGTTGTTAAACCCAAAGCCAGAGTGACAGTCTAAGGCAATGCTAAAAGGCGCGGATAAGAGTTGCTGACGCACATTGTTTATCAGAGCCAAGGATTCAACTTGCATTGAATCCCCTTTTTTTCCTCTGTACCAAGGGAGCCTATTGCTGATTCTCTGACCGCCTACCAGCCAAGGCACCGCGCCTTCTGCATCGATTGGCGCGTTGCGCATGAGATCGACTCCGTTGCCGTTAGCGCGGCTATTTTTCAGCATGCCGACTGGATTCATCAGTGGCATAAAAATGAGTTTGACCTGAGTCAACTCCTGCAACAATGACTGGTCCCATTCCAATCTGCGTACCAGACTTTCAAATAACGCTAAAATAACTTGGGTTCCAATGCGCTCGACCCCGTGAATTCCGCCAATAAATGCAATGACTGGCACATTATCGCCTTGTGCCCCCATACTGACTGAGTAAATGGGATAGAGGGTATCTTGGTACAGGACCTGAGAGAGGACCTGTGACTGTAAATGTCTGCCACCTAACTGAATAAGCTGCTCGAGTTGGGCTAGCTCCGGGAGTGATGACTTATTGTAACGGGTTCTCGATCGCATTTATGGTGTCCTAAATTAAATTCATTGGTACCTCATCGTCATAGCGCTATTTATTCACATGTCAGTTGTCTTACTTGTTACTAATAGGGCTAAAGCTGTTACTAATATAGACAAAGTAAATAAATTATCGGTTAAATCTTTATGAACTTTCTATACTTTAATGCATGACACTGGTTTTTAAGTTAGCAACCAGTGAGCGGTAGCAAAGAATGAGGGGGGATTAAGGTGCCAAGAGATTTAATACAATTTTTTCGCTCTGAATCATCTGGAGGCGTTTTACTGATCATTGCGACGGTACTGGCGATCGTCGTGGCTAACTCTGGGCTGGCAGAGTTATATCTCGGTTTTTTACATACTGAAGTACAATTTAGGGTGGCTGAGATTGATATACATAAGCCACTAGTCCATTGGGTTAATGCATCGATATAATGTGATGAACCTTACCCCATATTTTATCTTTGGTGCGTTGCCTTGGGTGGCGGTATTAAAATCCGGTATACGTGCAACATTGGCGGGGGTGATCCTCGGTTTTGCAATACCCATGTATCGAAAAGATGATAAGAATGACGCAGAAAATCCCCGATCGCCAGCAAAAACACTGGCCCGTTGGTTATACCCTTGGACTAAATTCTGTATTTTGCCCCTGTTTGCATTTGTTAATGCAGGGGTATCCTTGAGCAATTTTTATTTGAGTGATACGGTTTCGGCATTGCCTATCGTCGTGGCGCTGGGTCTGTTGCTTGGTAAACCCATCGGGATATTTGCTAGTAGCTGGTTTGCCGTTAAGTTCGGTATCGCTCGGTTACCCGATGGCGTGAATTTTAAGCAGGTTTTTGCTGTAGCAGTGCTGTGTGGCATTGGTTTTACCATGTCGATGTTTATTACTTCTCTGGCCTTTACTGATGCCGCGATAGCGGATCTGGCTCGTTTAGGGATCTTAATTGGATCGACGATAGCGGCAATTATTGGTTATTATTTGTTAGCGCGCGCGACTAGAGTGACTAATCCCGTTCTGGTGGATAAGAACTTGGCTGATAAGCGCTTGATTGATAAAAATTGAGACTAATCCAAATCGTTATTTAAACTAATGAATGGTGATGATAGGATTTTCAGATATAAAAAAACCAGCCGAGGCTGGTTTTTTTATTATCGTACTAAGCAATAATTAAAGTGCTTTAATCTTCGTAACAAGACGGCTCTTAATACGAGCTGCTTTGTTTGCGTGGATTAGGCCTTTAGTAGCCATACGATCAAGAATTGGTTGTGCAGCAACAAATGCAGCAGTCGCTTCTTCTTTGTTACCAGCAGCGATAGCTACGATAACTTTCTTAGTAATTGTACGCATCATAGAACGACGTGAGGCGTTATGTTGACGGCGTTTTTCAGATTGGATTGCGCGTTTCTTAGCAGACTTGATATTAGCCAAGGTCCTACTCCTAAAATGTCTAAAGACGTATTATTTTATAAAGGCGAGGAATATGCCCTGCCTAACGGAATTTGTCAATATTTTTGTGTAAATAACAGCCAAAATATTGGCAACTAACTGCGATGACAGTTAAGATGTGGGACATATTTTAGCAGTAAACGACTCTTACTAACAGGGTTTCATGGTAGAAAAGGTATTTCTTGAGTAATAAATTAATTAAATCAGGGTTAATTGTCAGCGCTATGACAATGATCTCCCGTATTCTCGGTTTAGTTCGTGATGTCATTGTCGCGAATTTGATGGGCGCGGGTGCTGCAGCCGATGTTTTCTTCTTTGCTAATAAAATTCCCAATTTCTTACGTCGTTTGTTTGCTGAGGGCGCCTTCTCCCAGGCGTTTGTGCCAGTTCTGACGGAATATCAACAATCGGGTGAACCGCAAAAAGTACGAAATTTAATCGCTTCTGTATCCGGTACGCTCGGGGTATTGGTTACGATTGTCACTCTGATCGGGGTAATTGGTTCGCCGTTAATCACTATTTTGTTTGGTGCGGGCTGGTTTGTTGACTGGCTGAATGACGGCCCGGATGCGCATAAGTTCGAGTTGGCTTCTTTTATGTTGCGCATAACGTTTCCCTATCTGTGGTTTATCACCTTTACCGCGTTATCGGGGGCAATATTAAATACTTTGGGTAAATTTGCCGTGGCGGCCTTTACCCCGGTATTTTTAAATATTGCCATCATCGGCGCGGCGTTATTTATTGCACCGAACCTGGCGCAGCCGGAAATTGGTCTGGCGATCGGGGTGTTTATCGGTGGCGCAATTCAATTTCTGTTTCAAATTCCTTTTTTAGCCAAGCAGGGCATGCTAGTTAAACCACGCTGGGGTTGGCACGATCCCGGCGTCATTAAAATTCGTAAACTGATGATACCAGCAATGTTTGGGGTATCCGTAAGTCAAATAAATCTGTTATTTGATACCTTTATCGCCAGTTTTTTAATGACGGGATCAATTAGTTGGTTATATTATTCGGACCGATTATTAGAATTTCCACTCGGCTTGTTTGGCATCGCTATTGCCACGGTTATTTTGCCCGCACTGTCGCGCACACATTCCGCACGCTCTGAAACGCAATTTAGGCAAACCATGGACTGGGGAGTTCGGATCGTTCTGTTGCTGGGCATACCCGCTATGATGGGCATGATTATACTGGCGAGTCCTATGCTTAAAGTCCTATTCATGCGTGGTGAATTCGGTGCAGACGATGTGTCTATGGCATCGATGAGCTTGATGGCTTATGGCTCCGGTCTACTTAGCTTTATGCTCATCAAAGTGTTGGCACCAGGCTATTATGCGCGGCAGGACACCCGCACACCGGTAAGGTTTGGCATCATCGCGATGGTCAGTAACATGGTTTTTAATGTGATTTTAGCGATCCCGTTTGGTTATGTTGGTCTGGCACTTGCGACTGCCGGTTCGGCGACATTGAATGCGGCTTTGCTGTATTGGGGTTTGCATAAGGAGAATGTCTATCAAATTAACCGTGCGACAGGACTGGTCATTATTAAGCTCTTTGTTGCCGCAGGCTTTATGGCGGCCTTGATACAATATGCGAAACCGGAGATGGCGCAATGGTTGGCGTGGGATTTAATGGACAGTAGTTTACGGTTATTCGGTTTGATCGCGTTAGCGGCAATCAGTTATTTTATCGCGTTATGCACGTTAGGATTACGAACTAAACACTTTAAAATTTCCGATAGGTAACAAATTCTTGCTGACCCTGTGGCTTGACTAATATATAATTTGTTGTTTTAGTGGAATAGTTGGCAAAGACATGGAGCTGATTCGAGGTATTCACAACCTGAAACCCCGTCATCAAGGGTGCGTTTTAACGATAGGCAACTTTGATGGTGTACACCTTGGCCACCAATCGGTATTGCGTCATTTAGTCAAAAAAGCAGCGCAATTACAATTGCCTGCCACGGTCATGACATTTGAACCGCAGCCATTAGAGATGATGATTGCGGATCAGGCTCCAGCCCGATTAACGCGCTTGCGGGACAAATATGCCGTGTTACAGGAGCAGTATATAGATCGGTTATTGTGCGTTAATTTTAATCGTAAGTTTGCTGCGTTTTCTGCGGATGCGTTTATCACTCAACTACTGGTGAAGAAACTGGGTGTTAAATACCTTGTCGTGGGGGATGATTTTCGCTTTGGCAATAGGCGTACTGGCGACTTTGCTATGCTGCAGGCTGCCGGTGTTAAGTATGGCTTTGAAGTTGTGAGCATGAACACGTTTAGTGTTGATGAAGCGCGCGTGAGCAGTACGATGGTGCGTCAGGCGCTGGCTAACAATGATTTAGCGTTAGCGGAACAATTGCTGGGTCGACCATTCAGTATCATTGGCAAAGTGGCACACGGTGCCAAATTAGGGCGAACGATAGGTTTTCCTACTGCTAATATTCCACTAAAGCGTTGTGTAGACCCAATAAATGGGGTCTACATTGTCGAAGTGAAGGGCATTAGTGAACAGGCCCTTCAGGGCGTTGCAAATATAGGCAAACACCCTACAGTTGGGGGGATGCGAACCCAACTGGAAGTTAACTTGTTTAATTTCACCGATGATCTCTATGGTAAGCAATTAGAGGTGGTGTTGAAGAAAAAATTACGTGATGAAGAAAAATTTGCATCGTTTGATGTGCTTCGTCAACAAATAGAAAAAGATGTCATTGCAGCCAAAACTTATTTTGGCCTGTCAGTTTAACTATTAATATTTATTGCACTGAGTAATGAGTATAAAACCCATAACGGAAATTAGGATTAATGAGCGACTATAAAAAAACGCTGAATCTGCCGAAGACTGGGTTTGCGATGCGCGCTAATTTGGCGAACCGTGAACCAGGCATGTTGAAGCAGTGGACGACTGATGAATTATACGGAAAAATCCGTGCGGCTAAGAAAGGTAAGAAAACCTTTATTTTGCATGATGGTCCTCCCTATGCGAATGGTAACATTCACATTGGTCACGCAGTAAATAAAATCCTGAAAGATGTCATTATTAAAGCCAAAGGCTTATCGGGATTTGATGCTCCTTATATTCCGGGTTGGGATTGTCACGGTCTACCTATCGAATTAATGGTAGAAAAGAAAGTGGGCAAACCAGGTCGTAAAGTAACGGCTGCACAGTTCCGCGAAGAATGTCGTAAATATGCGACAAAACAAGTTAACGGTCAACGCGAAGACTTTATCCGTCTTGGCGTATTGGGCGATTGGCAGAATCCGTACCTAACAATGGATTTCAGCACTGAAGCAAACATCATTCGTGCATTAGGCAAAGTGGTTGAAAATGGTCACCTGCAGAAAGGCTCTAAGCCAGTGCATTGGTGTACCGATTGCGGTTCTGCACTCGCAGAAGCGGAAGTTGAATACGAAGATAAAAAATCACCGGCTGTCTATGTACGTTTTGCTGCACAAGATCAAGGTGCAGTGAAAACGGTATTTGGCAGCGATGTTGAAGGTTTAGTGTCAACCGTTATCTGGACGACAACACCTTGGACATTACCAGCTAACCGCGCAGTGGCACTTGGCGAGAGAATAGAATACTCACTTGTTAACATGGTGACTGAGTCTGGCTCACAACAGTTAATTCTAGCAAGCGATTTAGTCGAGTCTTGCATGGCAGAATTCTCGCCAGAAAGCTTCACTACCTTAGGTATTTGTGCTGGTGCTGCATTAGAACACTTACGCTTTAACCACCCGTTCTATGACTTCGACGTACCGGCTATTTTAGCTGATCACGTAACGACTGAAGCGGGTACAGGTGTAGTACATACCGCACCTGGTCACGGTCAGGAAGATTACGCAGCAGGTTTACGTTATAACCTTGAAGTGGCTAACCCTGTGGGTAATAACGGTGTTTATCTTGAAGATACACCGTTGTTTGCTGGCCAGCACGTATTTAAAGCCAATGACAGCGTGATTGAAGTGTTAACAGAAAAAGGCGCTCTATTACATCACCAAACCATTAAACACAGCTACCCACATTGCTGGCGTCATAAAACGCCAATCATTTTCCGTGCCACACCACAATGGTTCATCAGCATGGAACAAAATGGTCTGCGTAACGCAGCAATGGGCGAAATTAAAGACGTGAAATGGGTGCCTTCTTGGGGCCAAGAGCGTATCGAAAGCATGGTCACTAACCGTCCTGACTGGTGTATTTCTCGCCAGCGTACCTGGGGCGTGCCAATTTCTTTGTTTGTGCACAACGAAACACAAGAACCGCATCCACGTTCAGCGGAGCTAATGAAAGATGTAGCGAACTTAGTTGAACAAAAAGGCATTCAAGCGTGGTGGGATCTTGATCCTGCAGACCTATTGGGTGATGACGCTGTCAACTACACGAAAGCACCGGATACATTAGACGTATGGTTCGATTCGGGCTCAACTCATTTTTCAGTGGTTGACGCGCGTAAAGAATACGCTGGCGCAGACATCGATCTTTACCTGGAAGGTTCTGATCAACACCGTGGTTGGTTCCAATCATCATTGATGATCTCGACTGCGATTAAGGGTAAAGCACCTTACAAAGATGTGTTAACCCATGGTTTTGTGGTTGATGCCAAAGGCCGTAAGATGTCAAAATCTATCGGTAATGTAATGGCACCACAAGACGTAATGAACCGCTTGGGTGGTGATATTCTACGCTGGTGGGTGGCAAGTACCGATTACACGGGTGAGATGACTGTCTCTGATGAGATCTTAGATCGCAGCGCCGATGCTTATCGTCGTATCCGTAATACGGCCCGTTTCCTTCTGTCTAACCTTGAAGGGTTTAATCCTGAAACTGATGTGGTTGCCGAAGAAGAGATGGTAGCACTGGATCGCTGGGCAGTTGGTCGTGCACACGCACTACAAACTGAAATCCTAGCCGATTATGAAAACTACCAAATGCAGAACGTGACGCAAAAGTTAATGACGTTCTGTTCTATCGAAATGGGTAGTTTTTATTTAGATATCATTAAAGATCGTCAGTACACAGCAAAATCAGACGGTGTTGCCCGTCGCAGCTGTCAAACTGCGATGTTCCATATCTTAGAGGCGATGGTTCGCTGGACAGCTCCAATCTTAAGTTTCACTGCTTTCGAAATTTGGAATGCGATGCCAGGTAAACGTGCTGAATATGTATTTACCGAAGAATGGTACACCGGTTTATTCTCACTGGCTGACGATGATGAGCTAAATAACGCTTACTGGAACAAGCTGCAAACAGTGCGCGGCGAAGTGAACAAAGCGGTTGAAATGGCGCGTAATACAGGCCTTGTGGGTGGTTCATTAGCCGCCGACGTTACCCTGTATGCAACGGCTGAATTAGCGGCAGATCTAAACAAATTGGGTAATGAATTACGTTTCTTATTATTAACGTCAAACACCCACGTTGTTGCTGTAACCGGAGCGCCTGCAGGTATAGAAGCAAGTGCTATCGATGGCCTTTGGGTTGCGATTGCTAAAAGTGACGCTGAGAAGTGTGAGCGTTGCTGGCATCATAATGAAACGGTGGGTCAGTCTACGGCGCATCCGACTATTTGTGCTCGTTGTGAAGACAATATTGACGGCGCCGGCGAACAACGTAAGTTTGCTTAATTCTGTTATCAGATAATAGCGACTAAGTTGCTATTATTTTTGGATGGAATGCTAACAGTATTTTTGAATAGACTGCTGACTGCATAGTTAAATAGAATGCCTACTGTATGCTTTTTAAATAAAGAGTGATTATGCAGTAGGCATTTTTTTATGCATAAAGCTTAACCTAGGTCATGAAAATGGTATGATTGGCGCAAATATATTTAAGCAGACGGTATTTTCTGGTTGCTTTAGCATATCAGTCGTTACCTATTTCGTTGATTAATTGGCGAACGAATCGCGACAAATACAGTCGTAGATCAAGCATTGTAGAAAATAACATTGGCGCATATTAGAGGTTAAGAATGACCGCAGTGATAAAGAATAGAACGGGTTTAAGCTGGCTTTGGTTAGCTGTTATCGTATTTGTGATCGATTTGGGCAGCAAGCTTATCGTTGTCAGTAATTTTCAACTCGGTGAATCGATTAATCTATTACCCGTGTTTAGTTTTACTTATGCACGCAACTACGGCGCGGCTTTTAGCATGTTGGCAGATGCAGGGGGCTGGCAACGCTGGTTCTTTGGCGTTATTGCGGTCACGGTATCTGGTTTGTTGATCCACTGGTTACGTAAGCAACCTGCAACCCAATATTGGAGTAATGTTGCTTATGCGCTGATATTAGGCGGCGCACTCGGTAATTTATATGATCGTATCATGCATGGTTATGTGATTGATTTTTTACATGTGTATTGGAATGACAGCCATTTCCCAATCTTTAATTTGGCCGATACCTGGATCTGTATTGGTGCGGCAATGTTAGTGTTGGAAGCGATTATGGAAAGTAAAAACAACAAGGAGTCATCAAATGACAGCTAAAGTAAATATAATAGGGCAAGACAGCCAGGTTTTAATGCATTTTACTATCACCTTATCCGATGGCTCGATTGCCGACAGTACGCAATTGCAAGGTAAACCCGCTAAGTTAGTGATCGGTGATGGTAGCTTAACAAACAACTTTGAGCGTTGTTTACTTGGCTTAGCCGCAGGTGACAAAAGCAAGTTTGAATTACAGCCGGAAGATGCTTTCGGCCAACCAAATCCAGACAATATCTATTACGTTGATCGCACTAAATTTACCGACGTACCTGCTGAAGTCGGCTTAATCGTTGGTTTTACTCAACCCGATGGGGCAGAATTACCTGGCATGATCCGCGAAGTGGTGGGGGATTCGGTGACGGTGGACTTTAACCACCCGTTGGCGGGACAAATCGTGACATTTGAAGTTGAAATTTTACAGATCGATACAGAATAAATAAGGTTTTATGATGGAAATTTTACTCGCTAATCCCCGCGGTTTTTGTGCCGGTGTTGACCGCGCCATTAGTATTGTTAACCGTGCTTTAGAGTTGTTTGAAGTACCTGTTTACGTGCGTCATGAAGTCGTTCACAACCGTTATGTGGTGGACAGTTTAAAAGAAAAAGGGGCGGTTTTTATTGATGAGTTAGATGAAGTGCCGGATGGCCGTGTGGTTATTTTCAGTGCGCACGGTGTATCGAAAGCAGTGCAAGCTGAAGCTAAACGCCGCGATCTGAAAGTATTTGATGCTACCTGCCCATTAGTGACTAAGGTGCACATGGAAGTTACCCGTGCCAGCCGCCGTGGCATTGAATGTGTATTGATCGGACATAAAGGTCACCCCGAGGTCGAGGGTACCATGGGGCAGTATGATAATGCTGTTGGTGGTATGTATCTGGTTGAATCAGTAGAAGATATTGCTAATTTACAGGTCAAAGATGCCGACAATTTAACCTATAGTTCACAGACAACACTGTCGGTTGATGATTGCTCTGATATTATTGACGCATTAAAGATTCGTTTTCCGAATGTACAGGGGCCGCGTAAAGATGATATCTGTTATGCCACTCAAAATAGGCAGGATGCGGTATCTAAACTCGCATACCTTGTTGATATTATGTTTGTAGTGGGATCGAAAAATTCATCCAATTCTAATCGTTTGCGCGAGAAGTCAGAAAATATCGGTGTGCCATCTTACTTGATTGATAACGCCGCAGACATAGATCCGGAATTATTAGTCGGCAGAAAAAAAATTGGCGTTACTGCCGGCGCATCAGCACCGAAAATTCTGGTTGATCAGGTTGTTGCCAAGCTGCAGGAGTTTGGTGGGGAACTGGTTACTGAAGTCGAAGGCCGTCCTGAAAATACAACGTTTGAAGTACCCGCCGAATTGCGCATTAAACAAGTGAATTAAGTATAGCACTATGGCCTAGTCACCAACACGCCTGTTGTACAGGCCACAAACTAAAATAATGCTAGTTTGTGGCTTATTTCAATGTTTAAATATTGAATTATCGACCTATTACCGTCTACTCGCCCACAGAACAAAATCACTTCTGGTTTACATGGTTAAAACATACCTGTAACATTGCTCGATACTAATTATTTAAGTGAGTTAGGCATGCGATCTAGAAAGGAATCTGGATTCAGTCTCATTGAAGTGATGATCACATCATTCATACTTGCCGTTGGCCTATTGGGCATAGTGGCATTGCAAGGGATTGCGAAGAAATCAATCACAGATACAGATAAACAGGTAGAAGCCACTTTTCATGCTCGCACCGCGATGGAAGAATTGCGTGCGGATACCCGTTGGCTTGATCGTCCTGCTAATCCCGTCAATGATAAAATGATCAAACGTATCCTTGCCAATACCGTAGCGTCAGCTACAACTAGCCAACTAGCTTTGTGCTACAAAATTGATAATTTTAGTAGAGTCGTTGTTATCACTACTAGCTGGCAAATCCGAAATCAACCTGAAGCAGAACCAAAAAATAATGGTTTAGAGTGTGGCATTAAAGTCCCTAACAGACGCCAAGTTAAATTAACTAGCCTTATTATGGAGGGTTTATGAGCGTTAAACAACGCGGCTTTAATTTGGTAGAGCTGATGATTGCTTTGGTGATAGGTTTAGTTTTAATGATGTCTATCACTACAATGTTTGTTGATACCAAGGTTTCCTCGAATCGTTCCGCTACCGTTTCCAATTTACAACAACAGGCACAATTAGCTTTACAAATTTTAGTTGAAGATGTGCGTAATATTGGTAGTTGGGCTGAATTTACCGGGGAATCGTTAAAGGATATTAACGTTCCTAAAAATATGGCTATTGGTGGTTGTGCTATTGGCCCTGCATCTGATGCAGAAACAACAAGTTTTCCTGAGACGGCAAATTGGATCAGCAGAGCTGGGAGATCTGAAAACTGTGTAAGTGAAGATGAAGGTTATCACTTTTCAGCAACCAGCGACGCCTTGTTAATTACCCGGATTCAGGGGCGGGTTGTATCCTCTGCTCCGTTAGCTGCTAACGGCGCATTGGTCTTGACTGATTATTATGTTGCTTCCTCTCCTGAAACGGCCAAATTATTTATTGGTGCCGATGCCAATGATGTTACCAATATGACAAATGCAAATGTATACCCTTATATTCGCCATGCTTACTTTGTTGAAAGCAAGGACAATGCCGCACCTCGATTAATGCGATTTTCTCTGCAGGGAGACCAGATGGATAATGATCTCGTTGTGGAAAATATTGAACGCATTCGCATTGAATTTGGTATTGATGATCCGAACCAGCAGGGTGTTTCCGATGGCATTGCTGATAGGTATGAGGGGAGTGATAACATTGCTCCTGTTATGTGGAATAGTAACCGGATCGTTGCTGCACGCATCTACGTGCTAGCACGAGCTACTAACATGGATGCAAGCTTTAATAATACATGGACTTATCAACTGGATTCGAACGGGGTTGATAATAATGATTATACACCGGGTGACAATTATCGACGCTTTCTGCTGTCGACAACCGTCGTGATAAAAAATAACGTGATGGGGGTGATCCTATGAAAAATCGACAGCAAGGTATTACGTTATTTATTGTCATTATCATCTTGGTGCTGGTGACTTCGCTGGCTGCAGTGGTAATAACTGAAACTCGCCTAGGACAACATTCAATAGGATTAACGCAAGAGAAGTTATCCAACGAGCAGGAACTGCTGGGTGGGTTTAACGAAGTGATATATAACCCTCACTTCATTACTGACATTATGGAGTTGCCTGCACCGGCCATTTCAGGTTTAACGATCAGTAAAGTTAAAGGCGTGACTGTTGTTTTGCGGCAGCGTGGTGAATCATATTGTAAGCGCAGTGCTAACGCATCGAGTGTTAACTTGATTAATTGTCGATATGTGAAAATGGACTTTTCACAAAATAATGATCGGCGTGTTCAGGGGTTGGCGATGACTGCCGGCGTAGAGCAGCCATTTTTAGCCGCACAAAATAAGTAGGGATAGGGCAATGAAAAGGATCTTCAAACAAGCAGATTTGTTGTTAACTGCACTTTTCTTTAGCGGTGTTTGCATAAATGCCATTGCTGATCATGATAATAATGCAAATGATGAAATTAAAGTTCTACCCGGAGTAGATTTAAGCAGAGCTGTTAATTCGGGCGTCGATTGTAAGAAAAATTATCTACCCGTGCTCTCTCACTGGTTAGCAAATAATGATATGAACCCCACCACTACTGATGTAACCGAGCGCATAGTTACTTATACAATCGGAATAGGTTCAACTGATGAAGATGGCGTCATGAGTATTCCTAGTGACAATGAAAATTTACTTAAACAAGCTGCAATCGGTGGTGATGGTAAATATTACAGCGCGTTAGATGCCAATACTTTAAAAACACAAATGCTATCAGCATTTGCAGATATTCGAGCTCGGCAAAAAAGTACCATGAGCAGTGTTGGTACATCCATTGATGCAAGCAATGCCACACAAAGTAGTGATGTTGTTTATTATTCAATGTTTGAACCGAATATAACGAGTCGTTGGATGGGTAACCTCAAAAAATTCAGGATCAATGAAGGGGGTTTTTTAAATGCTTGGAGCACCTCGGCTACCTCAAGTGCAACCGCAACATATGTACCCACGCTAGCCTTAAAAGTATCCGGTGCGACTTCCACTGCATACTTTGCCGCTGATGTTTATTCTGGCTGGAGTAGTGAAACCAACCCTAATGACATTAAAGTCGGCGGAGTCGTTGAGGCGTATGCATTACGCTCCCCTGTTGTTGAGGATAAAAAAAATCCACGAAAAATTTATATTGATAATGCAGATAGCACCGTTCTCGTTGAGCTTAGCGTAGAAAATCTGAAGCTTATTTTTGGTTATACCTCTGAAGAAAAACGGGAATTAGCGACACATCTGGGCATTGAATTAGAAGATCATGATTCAGAGCAGGCGGTAACCGAAAAACTCAACGACGGTGTTAATTGGTTGTTAGGTATTGATGGGACAGGCAAAGGATATAGAAAAGATATCTTTGGTGACCCAATGCATTCATCACCACTTGTTGTGCAGTCTGATAACTCAGATCTACCACTCATTTTTATTGGCACAAACGCGGGATTCTTCCATGCGTTTGAAGACAATGGTCGACGAGTAGATGAAAAATGGGCATTTATTCCAAAAGATAAATTGAAATATGCACTTGCACTTCGCACGAGTGGCCAGTTGGGTGATGATGAACAACGAGAATATGGGATTGACGGCTCTGCCGTAGATGTCGAGTACACGGACAATAGTAAAACGAAACATCTTATTACGTTTGGTATGCGAAGAGGTGGCAGTGCCTATTATGCAATTGATATCGGTGATGGAACGGGCATTCCCTCACTAAAATGGAAAGTAGATAACTTAACTGATGAACAGAACCAAAATTTCACACAGCTCGGTCAGACCTGGTCAAAACCTGTTGTGACTAAGGTATTTCAAGGCAACTCCTACAGTAAAAATACTGAGCCGGTATTAATTTTTGGTGGCGGTTATGATCCGAAAAAAGATTCGTGTATAGCTGAAAATTGCTCAGGAAAGGATACCAAAGGACGTGCTATTTATGTTGTGAATGCTTTATCGGGTAAAATAATTAAATCGTTTACAGCGACAGATAAGTGTTCTCCAAAACATTGTCTCAAGGACAGTATCGTGAGCCAACTGGCTGTTTTAGATAGTGACGGTGATGGTTACACCGATAGAATTTATGCATCTGATACCGGGGGTAATATATACCGTGCGGATATGCCATCTTCAGTATGGAATGAAGCTCAAACAAAAATTGATACGGATAAATGGACGTTAAGAAAGCTCGCTACTTTAGGGGGTTCTGGAGGTGATGACCGGCGTTTTTTCAATCCACCATCGATAGTAAGAGCAAGAGATGAAGCATATTATTATGATGGATTATTGTTGGGGAGCGGCGATATAACAAAGCCGAACAAAAATATAACGACTCGAAATTACTTCTTTAACCTTAAAGACAGCACTCTTTCCCCGACTATTTGGGGGGATGGGGAACATGAAACCCCACTGCCGTCCCCGATTGTTGTAGATCATTTACACACGGTTAAATACACGGCGCGTGAACTTAATCAAGATGGTGAAAATCTATATCCTGAATCTTCGCTTGAGGGGCCTGAAAATATTAATCTGCCTGAATCCAATTATGTGAAGGGTTGGAAGTTTGAGTTAAGTGAAGATGATTCGGGCTCAGTTTATGGTGGTGAAAAATCGTTAGGTAATGCAGTCGTTATTGAGGGGACCGTAAATTTTAGCACGTATACCCCCTTTACAAATGCATACATTATTACAGATAAGCAATGTGTGTTTAATCAATCCGGAAATAGTCATTACTATAGAACCGAATTAAATTCAGGGAAAACTAAATTTTATCGCCGCTTAGTTAACATAGTAGCCAAAGATCTATCTGTCCATGCGGCAGGAAAAAATGGCGTATCTACATTACGCATACTTGGAGGAGGTAAAGGCGATCATACTACTGATAACTACGGTACTAAAAGTTATAAGGGCACGGTTACAACAGCTGTCACCCTAATCTCACGCCCCATTTACCGCTACTTTAACGAGGCGGCGCAATAATGAGAAACATACAATCTGGATTTACCCTGATCGAGTTGATGATTGTCGTCGCGATTGTCGGCATACTCGCTGGCATTGGTTATCCGTCCTATAGTTCGTATATTCAAAATACACACCGCAATGATGCTAAAGCAGGGCTATCTAAGCTGCTCTTATTACAAGAGCAGTTTTATTTGGATAATAATCAATATGCGACATCCTTAGTTAGCGGAGCCACCGATACTTTAACTGGCTGGGGTAATAGCAGTTCGTATTATACATTTAGCCTGGATCCAAGTAGTAGCACTTCAAGTTACACGGCTATTGCCACTGTCAACACCGATAGTTCTCAAGCTTCTGACGCTGACTGCCATATATTTACCATTAATGGTACTGGTGCTAGAACTTCGGCAAATATGGTAAAAAAGGAAACTGATGACTGTTGGTGATAACAAGTTTAGTTATTTCATTAATTTAATTAGCATGGCTACTGGAAATTAACACAAGCTTAGGTATGCTATTAGGTATTCTAGGTTAGGCTATGTGGCTAAAGGGACTGAAAATGAAAAAAATTGAAGCGATAATTAAACCATTCAAACTTGATGACGTACGCGAAGCGCTGGCGGAAATCGGCATTACTGGTATGACTGTATCGGAAGTGAAAGGTTTTGGACGGCAAAAAGGCCATACTGAGCTCTATCGTGGTGCTGAATATATGGTTGATTTCCTGCCTAAGGTGAAACTAGATCTGATTGTACAAGACGATGATGTTGATGCTTGTATCGAGTCTATTGTCGAAACGGCGCACACAGGTAAAATTGGTGATGGTAAGATCTTCGTTACAGCTGTTGAACGAGTGATCCGTATCCGTACCGGTGAAGAGAACGAAGAAGCTATTTGATCGCCCGATACAGCAGATTTCAAATAGGCCTCAAATAATATTTGAGGCCTATTTTTTATGTCATAATTTCTCACTAAGTGCACGTTATATGGCTTGCCTTAGGTATCGGTATGATGATTATGAGCAGCCACTCTATTCGTTATAATGGTATTTTTAATAAATTTCAGCTCGCATTTCCCTAAAGCCAGTATGTCTACCAATGTCAGTTAGAGCTTGCCACTAAAGTAGGATACATCTGATTTGAATAGCTGATAAGAGGCGTAGCAGCCTATTTTTCAGCATTATTCACTATATTATTCGTTTTATTGTTGACCGTCATTCTACGTGCTTATAAAATGAAACATAATTGACTAAAAATTACGTGTGATTTATTATCTAGCCTATCAAGTTCAACTATTACGTTACTCAGAACAGGGTTCAATCAGTTCATACCAATTGGCGAGACAAGAAACATATCAACTTCCTCATGAATTGAAACAAGCCTTATTCACAAACCATGAACTGTTTAGTTAAATTAATGGGTATATATTTGTGACCGTTGCTGAATAAAAAACTGATTAATTAAATTCAAATAGATTTTTTATATGGTTGCTTTGTGTTGATTGCTTCAATAAATACAAATTTAGGGATTAGATTGCTATCTATCTAGTAAGACAGTGCTTAGCTTAATTTCATCAATCGACGATTTTAATTTTTAATGCGGATTATCTATGTTCAATAAAAAAAAGAAAGACCAAAAAAATTTAACGTTCATTTCTCAAAATTGCACTATTACAGGTGAATTAGACATCTCTGGAGATATTCTACTTGATGGTCATTTAGACGGTTCGTTAAAAAGTGATCGTACTATCTCTGTCGGAGAGTCTGGCAAAATCAACGGATTTTCGTCGGCGAAGATAATTACGATAGCAGGTTCAGTCGAAGGTGATCTCGAATGTGATGAATTGCGTATTGAACAAAAGGGTATACTACGCGGTAACATTGTTTGTAACTCAATTCGCATTAAGGATGGCGGGCAATTCTTTGGTCAGCGCCTTGCAAAAGTTTGGAATTCACCAACTAGCTCTTTACAAAGTCCAAGTCAACCTGTGTCGATAAAAGATATTCAGACTGATAACAATGCCGTTACCCTAGAAAATAGTAACTAACCTCACGTCAGAATAAATCCCCTAGCATTGGAACTTAGATTATGTCTCATAAATAAATAATCTAATAATTCTGAGAAATGCTAGGTTAATTATTTATTGCCATATCATGCTTTTGAAACCAACCTAATGGTGACCAGAACATATAACTAAATGGCAGCATAAATAGAAAATAATTAGCATCATAAAGACTCAATAAAAATACCTGCTGTATTAGTTAATGCTGCAATAAAAGCCCTGACTTGACTTGTTTATCCTTCATTCATTGAAGTAAATTTTATTTTATCATACACGGTATACAGAACAATGTGTCATATGTCGATGTGGTGGAATAATAAAATAATGAAAAAACCACAATAATTTTAAGATAATTTTAGGGAAACAGAAAATAATGTATTTTTGTTACGCTGAATAGCAAAAATCTATGCTTGGCTCATCATTCTGCTAAAAAGTTAGAGTTTAGCCAGCTTAAATAACTACTTTAACTTGCGATTTAGACCCTTAGTCAATAGTATTGAGCAATTAAAAAGTTTATCAATTATAAATTGGAACAAATCTATAGATGCAAAGGGGATTTCGTCTTTGCAGTAAATTAGATTAAAATTATTAGGAAATATTAAACATGCGCTTTGCTTTAATTGCCCTTACTATTAGTTGTATTTCGATTGGGTTTACAGCTCAGGCTACAGAAACACCCCAATTAAAGAAAACAGTAGAAAGTTTAGAACTTGAATTAAGCAGTAAACAAGCTGAGTATGATACATTTATCACATCTTTAGCCGATTTAAATAAACAGCTAGAAGTTGAAGCTGCAACGCTTAGTAATGCGCGTAAGCAAGGTGACAATCTTGTCTCTTTACGTAAAGATGCGTTAGCCAATATGAATAAACAGTATGAGATGCTAATTGATAATCCAGAGCAAGACATGCTGCCTGCACAGACGGCTTATCGCAAAGCCGTCATGAATCAAAAACAAAATAAGCAAGAAATTCAATCTGCTGTAGCAACGGTTGAAAAACTTAAAAGTGAATTAGGACAGCGTAATATTGCGCGTTTCACCCTAGTGAACTCACGTGAAGCACTGCAAGAAGAAATTAAAATTGCACGCGTTAAACGCTTACGTCAAGAATTCGAAACTCGCCAGGAAGTAAAGGTTCAACAAGTTGTCAATTGTGATCCTGAAGAAACATTTGTAAAATGTATTAAGCGTAGTGAACGTTTAAGTAAGCAAAAAGCATCAAAAACATTCTTAAAAATGCTTTACTCTTCAGCGACTGAATCTAACGTAATTAGCAAGAATAAAACTAACTCAGCTGCGCGAATCAAGTTACTGAAGCATAAAATAGTCACTAGCGAATTTAGCGGACGTGGCACTTATAGCTCAACAATGGCCGTGCAATTACAAGGCTCTTTACCAAACTATGAAGCTTGTTCTCTACTGAATATGTCAAAACGCTACTGTTCTTACGATCATAAGCAGCAAGCGGTATTTGTACCAACGCCAACAGCACAAATTAATGATGGTGAAGAAGGTTTGTTATATGAGCTGACAGTGCGTTCTGACCAATTCGATGATGAAGTATTCATTGATGGTGTAAGCTATGGTTCTACTCGACTCTCGGTTATGTTGTCAGCGGGTGAACACGATGTTGTAATCAAAAAACCTAATTATATTAGTTATGAAGAAAAGATTGGCTTAAATAAAAACACGCTACTTAAAGCTAAGTTAGCTAAATCAACCGCTGCACCCGCTAATGGTGAAAAAATCCAAGATCTCATTTTAGGTGGCGAACTTGGCCCTGAACTTATCGGCATTCCAGCAGGTAGTTTCCAAATGGGCGATTTGAAAGGTTCAGGTTTAAGTAACGAAAAACCTGCACGTAATGCTGTTATTGATAGATCTTTTTCGATGGCTCAAAATCAAACAACTATCGCTGATTTCAGACATTTCGTGATGCAAAGTAAATATGTAACTGAAGCAGAAGCTGGTCAAGGTTGTGCAACATTTGTTGATGGTCAGCCAACATACGATGCGACTTTAAACTGGCGCAATCCAGGCTTTAAACAGTCAGATCTTCATCCAGTAGTATGCCTCAGTAAAAAAGATACCCAAGCTTACCTAAAGTGGTTATCTAAAGTAACAGAACGAAAATATCGTTTACCAACTGAAATTGAATGGGAATATGTTGCTCGCGCTGACTCTAGTGATAACTTCTGGTGGGGTAATGATATAGGCAATAATAAAGCCAATTGTGCCTACTGTGGTAGTGAATGGTCAAACAAGAGCACATCACCCGTTAAATCATTCTCTGCAAATAACTTTGGTATCTTTGATACGGTAGGTAATGTATGGGAATTAACAGAAGGTGATAACGTAGTCGCTCGTGGTGGTTCATGGAACTTTGCCCCAACATTAGCTCGCGCAGCTGTGCGTTTGGAGTTATCTCCTAACTTCCGCTCAAATTACCTCGGTTTCCGTGTATTACGTGAAAACTAAAACAGTTCGGTTAAGTACACTTGAACGATCCTATGGTTGATTCAAAAAAGCCTCAAATAATATTTGAGGCTTTTTTTATATCTGTATTTTCTCATTAATTGTGAGTTGCGGCTGAACTTACCTATCCAGAATATTCTGATTATTTCTGTAAAAATATTCCAAATGAATGGATCGCCGATGCAATAAAGAGGCTGGCCGAGCTGCAATTAGAAAATGTGGCTTCCCAGTTGAGTAAACTATATGGCTTGTTTAGGCATAGGTTTTATGATGCATCGTTTACCGGTATTCGGACTAATTAGTCCACCTTTTTCTTTTTCATCCATTAATATTCTATATTGGTAGTTAAACCGAATAGTTAAACCCAATAGTTAAAAACGTTGAAGTGATGTGATCACAATCAGTTTAATCGGCCGATGAATACAAAAAATATTTTGGTTACGCTATCTACCTAAGGTAAAAAATGGAAAGATGACCTGAAAAAACAAAAAAGAATGCGTTTTTTACAATATAGGGGGCTTTCTTTTGATCATATTCGCTATGCCTTATCGACCAATTGCGATGAATAAAATATAATCACTCCATTAACAGATCTATTTGAATTATATAATTCATTTTATCGACCATAATTTCAGCATTTAGGACGGCTTCATGACAATGTCAACGTCTGAGATCCGCAACGCGTTTCTCGATTATTTTGCCAATAAAGGGCATCAAAAAAGTGCAAGTAGTTCACTTGTTCCAGCTAACGACCCAACTTTGTTATTTACAAATGCGGGTATGAATCAGTTTAAAGACGTATTTTTAGGTGCAGAGCAACGCGCTTATACACGTGCAACTACCTCACAGCGCTGCGTGCGTGCAGGTGGTAAACATAACGACCTGGAAAATGTAGGCTATACAGCACGCCATCATACCTTCTTTGAAATGCTGGGCAATTTCAGTTTTGGCGATTATTTTAAAGAAGACGCGATTTTATTTGCGTGGGAATTCTTAACTGAAACGTTAAAGCTACCAAAAGAAAAACTGCTTGTTACTGTTTATGAAACAGATGATGAAGCATTTTCATTCTGGGCCAATAAAGTCGGTGTACCAGAAGATAAAATTATCCGTATTGGTGATAAGTCTCCAGAAAAGAAATTTGAATCAGATAACTTCTGGTCAATGGGTGATACTGGCCCTTGTGGTCCATGTTCAGAAATTTTCTACGATCACGGTGAACATATTTGGGGCGGTCCTCCAGGCTCTCCAGAAGAAGATGGCGATCGTTTTATCGAAATCTGGAACTTGGTATTCATGCAGTTCAATCGTCAGCAAAACGGCACTATGGAACCGTTACCGAAGCCATCTGTTGATACTGGTATGGGACTTGAGCGTATTTCTGCAATTATTCAGCACGTACACTCAAATTACGAAATCGATATTTTTCAAGCGCTGATTACGCACATTGCTGAAGTGATTGGCACTACTGATCTAGAAAATAAATCGTTACGTGTCATTGCTGACCATATTCGTGCTTGTGGCTTCCTGATCGCTGACGGGGTTATGCCATCAAATGAAGGCCGTGGTTATGTACTACGTCGTATTATTCGTCGTGCGGTACGTCACGGTAACAAGCTAGGCGCTAAAGGGCCTTTCTTCAATACCCTAGTGACGAAACTGGTTGAGTTAATGGGTGACATCTCTGATGACCTAGTTAACCAGCAAGATGCAGTGAAGAAGATCTTACTGATCGAAGAAGAGCAATTTGGGAAAACCCTCGAACGAGGTCTGAATATTTTAGATAGTGAATTAGCGCAACTTGACGGCACAGTAGTGCCGGGTGAAGTAGTGTTTAAGTTGTACGATACCTTTGGTTTCCCATCAGATCTCACCGCTGATATTGCGCGAGAGCGTGATCTGACGATTGATGAAGCGGGTTTTGAAGCCGCAATGGAAGCGCAGCGTAATCGTGCTCGTCAAGGTTCAAGCTTTGATAAAGATTATAACGAAATGATTAAAGTTGATGTGGCAACCGAATTTTTAGGCTATCAAACACTGACGTCGGATGCTGAAATTGTTGCTTTGATCCAAGGCAATGAGGAAGTTGCTACATTGAGCGACGGACAAGAGGGCGCGATTGTATTAAACAAAACGCCATTTTATGCTGAAGCGGGTGGCCAATCTGGCGACCAAGGTGTGATCAAAGTCGGTGATGCTATATTTACGGTATCAGACACCAAAAAAGCGGGTAATGCGACGGTACATTTCGGTACTGTTACCGGCCAAATCGTAACTAAGGCCCAAGTTATTGCTGATGTTGACGCTACTCGTCGTGTGGCTATTGGCCTCAATCACTCGGTTACTCACTTAGCTCACGCAGCATTGCGTAAGATTGTGGGTGAAAATGTTCAGCAGAAAGGGTCATTAGTATTACCAGAGCGCTTACGTTTTGATTTCTCACATTTTGAATCGGTAACACCGGCACAATTGCAAGAGGTTGAGCGTTTGGTTAACACGCAAATACGTGCGAATCATGAAGTAGTTACTGAAGTGATGGATATTGAGTCAGCCAGAGACGTGGGTGCAATGGCCTTGTTTGGCGAAAAATATGATGACGAAGTGCGTGTTGTACGTATGGGGGACTTCTCTGTTGAACTATGTGGTGGTACACACGTCAAACGTACTGGTGATATAGGGTTTTTCAAGATCTTATCTGAAAGCGGTATTGCTGCTGGTGTACGTCGTATTGAAGCCGTCACCGGTGATTCAGCATTGAACTACTTACATGATCTTGTTGCGAAAGTGCAAGAAACAGCTAGTTTAGTTAAAGCGGATCAAAATACGATGGTGGCGAAAGTGAGCCAGGTACTTGAGCGTAATCGTAGCCTAGAAAAAGAAGTTGAAAAACTTAATACGGCAGCAGCAAGTACGGCAAATGCTAACTTGATGGACCAGATCACAGAGATCAATGGTGTTAAAGTACTGGTTGCCAATTTGAAGGGCGCGGATCCTAAATCGCTACGTAGCTCTATGGATGAACTGAAGAATAAACTGCAAAGCGGTATTATTGTTCTCGGTATTCCTGGCGAAGGTAAAGTTAACCTGATTGCGGGTGTGACCAAGGATCTGACGGGCAAAGTTAAAGCCGGTGAGTTGGTTAACCACCTTGCTGTGCAAGTCGGTGGTAAAGGCGGTGGTCGTCCTGATATGGCGCAAGCTGGTGGATCCAACCCCGCTGCATTACCTGCGGCACTAGAGTCTGTTTCTGCATGGTTAACGACTAAATTATAGTACGTAAACGAAATAGGCAGTTTAATGAAAAACGAGTTGTACTGGGTTGCAACTCGTTTGCAAAGAGAGAGACAACTACAAATTGAATTGTAACGGTTATAATTAAAGGAATCATGTTGTGGCGCTGTATGTACAAAAATTTGGTGGCACTTCAGTCGGCTCGATAGAGCGGATTGAAGCGGTTGCCCAACGGGTGAAAAAGTCCCGTGAGAATGGGGATCAAATTGTTATTGTTGTCTCTGCCATGTCAGGTGAAACCAATCGTTTATTGGGCATGGCTAAAGAACTTGATGAAAATGCGAGTCGCAGAGAAATGGATGTGCTTGTTTCTACAGGTGAACAAGTCACAATTGCATTGTTAACCATCGCGCTGCAAAAAGCAGGTGTTGATGCAATTTCAATGACGGGTGATCAAGTTCAAATGAAAACCGATGACAGTCATGGGAAAGCGCGTATCAAGGAAGTTGAGACCGCTAATCTACAACGCCATCTCGATGCCGGTAAGGTTGTGGTGGTTGCTGGTTTCCAAGGTCGTGATGAAACAAATAATATCACCACATTGGGACGCGGCGGATCCGATACCACGGCTGTCGCTATTGCAGCAGCAATTAAAGCGGATGAATGCCAGATCTATACGGACGTGAACGGTGTTTATACCACCGACCCACGTGTAGAACCAAGGGCGCGTAAACTTGATAGCATTACTTTTGAAGAGATGTTAGAAATGGCGAGCTTAGGTGCCAAAGTATTACAAATTCGTTCTGTCGAATTTGCAGGGAAATATAATGTACCGTTACGCGTGTTGTCGAGTTTTGAAGACGGCGAAGGGACATTAATAAGTTACGAGGACGTAAAAATGGAATCAGCAGTTATATCGGGAATCGCGTTTAACCGCGATGAAGCAAGTTTAACTATTTCAGGAGTCCCTGATCTGCCACTGGTTGCGGCCAATATATTAACACCTATTGGCGATGCTGATATTGATGTTGATATGATAGTGCAAAATGCACACGGCGAAGATGGACTCGTTGATTTTACTTTTACCGTACACCGTGATGATTATAAGGCGGCCAAAGCATTACTTGAACAAACATGTAAAGTATTATCAGCAAAAGATGTGCAAGGTAACGATCGTATTGCTAAAATTTCAATTGTAGGTGTTGGAATGTGGAATCATCCGGGGGTAGCAAAAACAATGTTTGAAGCCTTAGGTAATGAAGGGATTAACATGCAGTTGATATCGACTTCTGAGATTAAAGTCTCAGTGGTGGTTGATGAAAAATATCTTGAACTCGGTGTTCGCACATTACATGCTGCATTTAATTTGGATATGGTTTAAAATTGAGTGAATTATCAACAAATATTGGCTAATTTATTATTTTCTTGTTTTATATTAACGCATTTAATAGAATAATAAATGGCTTCAAAAATATCATGATTAGTTGAGGAATGAATTAATGCTAATATTGACTCGCCGTGTTGGCGAAACACTTATGATTGGTGACGAAGTAACCGTTACAGTTCTGGGTGTGAAAGGAAATCAAGTGCGTATCGGTGTTAATGCGCCAAAAGAAGTATCTGTTCACCGTGAAGAAATCTACATGCGTATTCAAGCTGAAAAAGGCGAAAGCGCGGAAGGCAACTTCTAATACTGAACACACGTGATTATGGATTGGGTATAGCAGCGGCTAGGCCCTTTTTTTTATCTGTAGGATGCCATTGTTGTTGCAATATTAGTTTTGTTGGCTGAAACTTGAACAGTTGTCTGCCCCCAGATAAATAACGTTTGACTTATTTTCCTGTGGCAGTAATATGTGCCGCAACAACACGGAGAGGTGGCCGAGTGGCCGAAGGCGCTCCCCTGCTAAGGGAGTATGGGCTTTAAATCCCATCGAGGGTTCGAATCCCTCCCTCTCCGCCATTGTTGTCCTTTTTCAATAACACATTGCAAAATGTGATATTGTATTTAGGTCAACTTTTTGGACGTTGTAAGAAATGATTGTTGTGCGGATGTAGCTCAGCTGGATAGAGTACCTGGCTACGAACCAGGCGGTCGGAGGTTCGAATCCTCCCATCCGCACCATTATTTCAAATTAGACGTAATTCTAAATAATCAAAAGAAGTTGAAAACACTTATTGTTGATTATGAAAATTGCAAGTTAGACCAAATATGTGCGGATGTAGCTCAGCTGGATAGAGTACCTGGCTACGAACCAGGCGGTCGGAGGTTCGAATCCTCCCATCCGCACCATTGGCTTTAACTACAGGCTTGCTTGGCAAGTGACAGAATAAATTATGTGCGGATGTAGCTCAGCTGGATAGAGTACCTGGCTACGAACCAGGCGGTCGGAGGTTCGAATCCTCCCATCCGCACCATTTATTCTTTACAATTCAAGTTTTATTGTTTATTTAGATCTTCTGGTTATTCCAGAAAATGGCAAGGTGAACAGTAGGATAAGACGAGTTCTTAAAACAGATTATGTGCGGATGTAGCTCAGCTGGATAGAGTACCTGGCTACGAACCAGGCGGTCGGAGGTTCGAATCCTCCCATCCGCACCATTTGTTTTAAATATAATTTTTGTGCGGATGTAGCTCAGCTGGATAGAGTACTTGGCTACGAACCAGGCGGTCGGAGGTTCGAATCCTCCCATCCGCACCATTTATTATATTATTATGTAGTTTACCAATGTAAGGCTTTACATTGTTGATTTAATTCATAATAATAAAGTTTGTGTGGAGAGGTGGCCGAGTGGCCGAAGGCGCTCCCCTGCTAAGGGAGTATGGGCTTTAAATCCCATCGAGGGTTCGAATCCCTCCCTCTCCGCCATTAATTAACCGCTTAAATGCGGTTTTTTTATACCTGAAATTTAGCCCGATGCTTATGCGCTAAATAGCCGTCAGGTAGATAGTGAGGAATAATAACAAAGTCATAGCAGCATACGTATTGATATTGACTTAAAGTGGTGTAGTGGATGTTACACGGCCATTTTGACTGGTATAAGTTATTGCTGGGATGAACATAAAGAAGAAAATGAGATTAACTTGGTGGGAATATCGGCGCGAAATAACGTCTTATTCGTAAGACTTTCGCGCCTTTTTTAATTAGATTTACCCGTGTTGGTGACTCTCCAGCCAATCAAGCGCAAGTTGATTAAAGGCTTCAGTCTGCTCTGTCATTACCCAATGGCGGGTATCAAATGCCACTACTTCATTACCAGGAATGGCGGCCATTTTTTCTGCCCAGGGCTGAGAATGGAACATACCCGGTTTATTTTTACCGTAAACAAACAGCAGCGGACAAGTGATGTCGACGGGCAAATTACCTAAAGAACGGCCTGTTAGCGTATGGCTCCATTTCCAATAGTAGGAATAGGTCATCGCCGAAGTGATGGTAGTCGGATCGCCGGGTGCGTTTAATGCCTTAGCCATCTTACGGGTCATCTTATCACCGATAGACCCGCCAATTTTCCAGGCGGCTGCCAGCCACATTTGATAGCCAAACATAAAGGCTTTAACTTTGCCACTGAGCACATGATCCGGAGAACCAGCATCGCCGATATCAATACTGATGATTTTACTTACTTTTGACTTATTGCGCATATAATATTGGTAACCGAAGAAGCTACCCCAGTCATGTATCATCAAGGTAACTGGTTTTCCAGCTCCCACCTCAGTGACAATAGCATCAATAGTTTCAATCATTTCTGTAAGATCATAGTATTTACGTGGTTTATCGGTAGCGTAACCAGGCAGTGTAAAACGAACACAGCGGTAAGTGCCTTTTAATGCGGCAACCTGATCATCCCATACTCGGTAAGTATCTGGCCAGCCATGGATCATTACTACCGTATCTTGGCCTTCACCTTCGATAAATACATCAACGTCTTTAATACTGAGTTTTTCTGTCATAATTATTCCTTATCGCTGCTGATTACCAGGTTGCAGCATTGAACATTTTGAATTCTATTGTTGATTTTACTCGTTAGCCTGACTTAATCTGCAATTTATATTGCTATATCCGGTTTAGAGCAATTACTCTACCATAGGCTAGCGCGGTTTGACGTAATTATCCAGTACAATTAACGCAGGTTGAGCTAAAATTCAAATTTTGTCATTGGTAATCAATAAATAGGAATAGTTTAACGAGGATGTATACGCTACAGCAGCGTATACATCCCCGTTATTTTTCTTTTGAAGGGGAGTTACAGAGCGTGTTTATTCGCTATCATCTTTAACTCCTTTTACTCGTTCCCGCATGGTCTGCATAATGATGTAGAAAACGGGCACCAGTAAAGTACCGACTATGGTCGCCATGACCATACCGCCAAATACACTTTGACCAATTGAATGACGACTTGCGGCTCCTGCTCCAGAGGCGGTAAGCAATGGTAGCACCCTAAGGATAAAGGAGAAAGCGGTCATCAGTACTGCGCTAAAACGTAGTTTTGCTGCAGTGATAGCGGAATCCTTGATCGACATACCAGATTCCCGATGCTCTTTGGCAAATTCCACGATAAGAATGGCATTCTTACAGGCCCGTCCGATCAGGATCACCAGACCAATCTGGGTATAGAGGTTAACCCGGTCCACTCAAATTTATAGCCCTCGGATAAAACCCCGCTCCATCGCGGTCACTGCATCACCGGAACTGTAACCGGGTGCGGCAGAACCATTGATAGCCGCGGAGTTAAACAGGTTATAACGACTGGTGGCTTTAGGTCCTAACATAGGTTCGATATTTACAACTGTGCCCAGTGGTACAATTTCACCGTCGCGTTGCCGGACAAAGAAGCGGTTGATGTCTCTGGCACTTTTTCGATATTTAGTGTCTGCCTGGACCATTGTGGTAAAGACTTTACCAAACTTGTTAAAGTCGTTGACATATAAGCTGCCTAATTGGGCTTGCATAGTGCCATAAACGTCAGCTAAAGGAATGCCGATATTTTTCGCTTTAACCCGGTTTACATCGACAAACAGCTGCGGCACATTCGCGCGGAAAGTACTAAAGCTACGAGCAATCTCAGGTTGTTCGTTTGCTTGCTTTCATGATCAATGCGACCATCACAGCAGACAGCTCTGGTGTTGCCCGTTCAGCCCAATGATCGAGTACCACAATCGCAAATGCCGAGTTAGACGCCACCGCGCTGTTGAGTAAGCTGAAACCCGTGACCCCTACGACCCCTTTTTCATTTTTGAGTAGATCCGTCACCTCTCTGGCTACTATATCGGTACGATTAAGCGATGCGCCGTCAGATAGTTGGATATCCAGCATGAAGAAACCTTGATCTTCTGTTGAGATAAATCCGGTAGGTAATGTCTTGGCGAGGTAGAGGGTAAAACCGATCAGCACCATATACAACACCACGACAGCGGTTAAGCGACGACTGAGAAATTGTACCCCGTTACCATATTTTTCCGTGACGTCAGTTAACAGGTGTTCAAATTTCTCCAGTAACAGTCCACGCTTAATACCATCCTCCCGTAGCAGGGTCGCGCAAAGTGCAGGACTCAGGGTCAATGCATTAATCGAGGAGATGAGGACGGAAATTGAGACGATAAGGGCAAACTCAGAATACATCTTGCCCGTGATCCCCGGCATTAAGGCTACTGGCACAAACACAGCTAATAATGCCAGTGTAGTGGCCACAATAGGCCCTGTCACTTGTAACATCGATTTCTTTGTCGCTTCGATGCGATCCAAGCCTTCCTCTTCCATGATTCGTTGCACATTTTCAATCACAACGATCGCATCATCAACGACGATCCCTATGGCGAGGATCAGGGCAAATAAAGAGGCGGTATTAATTGACATGTCTAATGCCTGTAATACAGCGAATGTACCGATTAACGAAACTGGAATGGCAATGGCTGGAATAAGGGTTGATCGCCAATCGCCGAGAAACACGAACACCACTAAAATAACCATAAGTAGAGCAATAAAGAGTGTTTCTACCACTTCACCTATGAATTCGGTAACAAAGTTGGCGGTATCATAAATAGTTGTATACTCTAAATCAGGGGGGAATTTTTTCTCTAATTCTACCAGTGTGGCTTTTACTGCTTCAGCTACCTCAATGGCATTCGCATCAGGTTGTTGATAGATAGCTAAAATAGTACTGGGTGCATTATCAAGGCTACCATAGGCGGCATAGGATGCACTGCCGAGTTCAACGCGGGCAATATCCTTGATATAAACCATGGATCCGTCTTCTTTGGCTCGGACAACGACCTGTTCAAATTCTGCAACATCCGATAATCGTCCCTTGGTCTGCAAGGTGTACTGAAATTGTTGCTCTGTCAGATTAGGTGCTGAGCCAATTTGTCCGGCAGCGACCTGGATATTCTGTTCCTTAATGGCACCAGTGACGTCAGTGACAGTAACACCTAGCGATGCCATCCTATCTTATCTGGGTGCAACCAGATCCGCATACTATAGTCCATGCCGCCCATAATTTCGGCTTTACTAACGCCATTTATACGAGCTAATTCATCTCGGATATTTAAAGTGGCATAGTTAGCTAAAAATAGGTTGTCATAGGACCCGTTTGGGCTTACCAGGTTGGCAACAAGCAGCATATTGGAACTTTGCTTATCGACGCGGATACCCACACGCGTAACATCTTCAGGCATTTTTGACGTCACTCTACTGACCCTGTTCTGCACCATAACCTGTGCCATATCGGGAAATTGTGCCACAGGTAGCATGGGCAGTGCGAGTAATCCGGCAATGTGATAAGAATAGATACCACAAAAGAGAACTTTGGCCGATTGATAAAAAAGTGACTAAACATAATGCATCCTGCTAAAATTTAGTGTGAAGTGGTATCTTCGAAAGGTTTGATCAATTCTTCGGTAGCAGTAACAACCGCGCCCTGACGAATTTTTTGTAAACCCTGCACGATAACCTGGTCACCGAGCTCTAAGCCAGATTCAACTTCCCAGTTATAACCATAGTTTTCACCCGTTTTGACATTTTTTCGTAGGGCTTTATTATCTTTATCAACAATCATAACGAGCCGCCCTTGCTGACTCTTCCTGTATAGCGGCTTGTGGGATCAGGGTCACAGATGTAGCCAATTTTTCTTTCACTATTACATTCACATACTGACCGGGTAGCAGGGATTTGTTAGCGTTGGCAAAGATGGACCGAATTCTGATCGTATCAGTGGAAGAGTTAACGCGGTTATCAATGAATTCAAGATGGTCCTGCTCATGGTAAAGACCTCCGTCAGGTAAGCGTATTTTTATTGATTTGAAATGCTACATATAATGGCTGTAATTTAACAATGTTGACTAAGGTGTCGGAGGAGGGTGAAACAATATAACCAATCGAAAACAACGAACGGCCAATACGGCCATCGATAGGGGAATGTAGCTGGGTATAACTGAGTTGCAGATTGGATTCTTTAAGTGCGGCTTCAGCCTGCGCTAATTCAGCAAGGGCACTGTCAAGTTTATTGGTCAATTTGTCCATGTCAGTCACCCTTAGCTATGTCTTGCCCTTCCCTTCCTTAAATTAACGCTTTAACAGGGGGCCCCCTACGCGGGAGCGAATTCGTACGTCATCAATCGCTTCGGTTCTACCTACAAAAGTAGTGGTTCGTTGTATTTGTTGTTGCGAAACCTCGGTTACAGTCACTGCAGGTGGTATTGGCGCTGGTTTTTTTTGCTTGTCCGCAGGCGCTGAGAAACGATATCCCTATGATTGCCAAGGTTGCAAACTTATATGGTGAGTCCTTTATAGCCATGATGATTCCTAGAACAATAAATATTGTTAATTTTTTGTTTATAATGATTGTTAATCATGTCGTAAACAAGTCGTTTGTGAGATATTCATTAGTATAAACAACTTCATAGTTGTTTTAGCATCTAAATAGGTAAGTTTTTGTAAAGTAAGCAGTAAATTATGGTGGGTAGTTGCTAAGATTCGGTACTTAGAAAGTGGGCGTTAATAGCTAATGTAGGCGGCATAAAACGACCGCTGCAGAAGAATGTCTCTGCAACGAATAGGCGAACTGGTATGATAAACACTTGGGTAAACGCGACCAGATAACGGTGGCTAGTTAGTCAGGTACATCATCAAGGTTAAAAAGGCAATCACTGCGCTAGTGCCACCAATGATGACATAAAACCCTTTTTTTCCTTGCTGCAGGGAATAGCCACTATATTGTAAAAATGCGAACCACAAGATACTGAGTATTAAAGGAATAAGAAAAAAACGTATCATAAAAATCCCTGATTATCTGGTTGAATAGAATTGGTTTGAATGCGTGTTAACTTGAATTTTAAAAAAAAGCCCATAAATACTAACCAGTTTGTTGTATTTTAGATAGTAAGAAAGTGATTTCTCAGTTTTATTGTAGTGAAATATTTTAAATAAGAAGGTTAAATGGCGCTTTGGCTACTATTTTTAAGTAGTTTTTCCTCTGCTACAATTTTACCTGGTAGCTCAGAGATATTGTTAACCGCATTGTTGGTGCAGGATGCGTGGCAGCATTGGGAACTGTGGGTTAGCGCCACAGCGGGAAATGTGCTGGGCTCCTTAGTGACTTTTTATATGGGTTATTTTATTCACTTGAAGAGGCCGTTAAAATGGAGTGATAATAAACGATACCAGCGGGTGCATCAGTTAATTATCCGCTGGGGATGGGGGAGTTTACTGTTTAGTTGGTTACCTGTCTTTGGTGATATTATCTGTTTAGTTGCAGGATGGTTGAGATTAAACCCTTGGCGATCATTTATTGCAATCTTGATTGGAAAGGGGATCCGCTATGGCATTTTGATTGCCCTGGTGGACAGTTTAAGTTAATAAGGAGCCGCTTGTGCGTTTATCTTCAGTGTATATTACAATCTTCATTTCAGCCTCTCTCGGTTTATTAACCGCTTGTTCTATAAAAAGTGATGAAAATTTTCCTGATGGCATTGATTTAATTGAACAGCAGGTTAAAACAGAAGGTAGTTTACTCATTCCTTATGAAAAATATCAGCTCGAAAACGGACTCACTGTTATTTTGCATGAAGATAATTCCGATCCCCTCACTTATATCGACATGACTTACCACGTAGGTTCCGCACGCGAACAGGTTGGCAAGTCAGGCTTTGCACATTTCTTTGAGCATATGATGTTTCAGGGCTCGAAGCATGTCGGCGATCAGCAGCATTTTAAGATCGTTAACGAAGCGGGCGGCTCGATGAATGGCAGTACTAATCAGGACCGCACTAATTATTACCAGACGGTGCCCGCCAATCAATTAGAAAAAGTGCTCTGGTTAGAAGCTGATCGAATGGGGTTCTTACTCGATGCCGTCGATCAACGCAAATTTGAGATCCAACGGGAGACCGTGAAAAATGAACGTGCCCAGCGGGTTGATAACCGGCCTTACGGCTTATTAGGAGAGCGCGTTGGCGAAGCGCTCTATCCACGTGAACACCCTTATTCTTGGCAACCTATTGGTTATGTAGAAGATTTAGAACGGGTTGATGTGAATGATTTAAAGCAGTTCTTTCTGCGCTGGTACGGGCCTAATAATGCGGTGCTGACTATCGCCGGAAAGTTTGATAAAGCGGAAACCTTAGCCTGGGTTAATAAATATTTTGGCAGTATTCCAGCTGGACCAGAAGTAAACGATGTGACACCTGTGCCCGTTATTCTTGAGAATGATCGCTACATAACCCTAGAAGATAATGTACCACAACCGATGTTATATATTAGCTATCCAACAGTTTATATGGGCCATGATGATGAAGCTCCACTGGATCTGTTTGCTTATGCGTTGGGTGGTGGAAAAAACTCTGTATTATATAAAAATTTAGTTGAAACTGGTTATGCAACCAATGTTGCGGCCTACCACTCCTGCAGTGAACTTAGCTGCAGCATGAATATTTATGCCCAGCCTAATCCTGCCAAAGGTATGGCGTTAGCCCCCTTATTGACGCGAGTGAATAGCTCGATCGGCGAATTAGCGCATCAGGGGATTGCCGTATCTGAAGTCAGTCGACTGCGTTCAATTATTGAGAGCTCGACCGTTTTTGGCATGCAAAGTGTAGCAGGTAAAGCAAAAGAGCTGGCTCTCGGTGAAACCTTAATGAATGATCCGAACTATACGACCGAGGGACTTGCGGTATTTAATACCATCACAGGTGAAGATGCGCTACGCACCTATCATCAATACATCGCAGGTAAATCAAAAGTGGTAATGAGTGTTGTGCCACAGGGTGAACGCGAATTAGCTGCGCATGATGTTACCTATATCCCTGCACCACGTGATATTGAAAACTATGTACAAAATAATGAAAAAAAGCATAATAAGGCACTGCCAGTTCGGACTACAATCGACGATTTTGATCGTGCTCAGATGCCAGGCGCAGGGCTTAATCCTCAGCAGACCCTGCCAGAACTATGGCGCCAGACATTGCCGCACGATGTTCAGTTATTGGGCACGGTTTATGATGAAACGCCAACGGTCAGTTTACAAATAAACTTGAAAGGAGGACGTCGGGTTGAAGCGCTGAATAAGCAAGGTGTGGCTAAATTAACGGCCGCGATGATGAATCAATCCAGTCAGCTGCATTCATCGGCGAAGCTTAATGATCAGTTGCAATTACTCGGGAGTAGCATTAATTTCTCTGTAGGCCTATATGGAACAACCATTCATATTGACAGCTTAACTAAAAATTTAAGCGCAACGCTGGCGATCCTTGAAGAAAAACTGTTTAAACCTGGTTTTACAGAAGCAGATTTTCAACGGGTAAAAGCACAATCAGTGCAGTCGTCACTCCAAAATCAACAGCGCGTCGGTTGGTTGGGACAACTCGCCACACAACGTATTCTTTACGGTAAGGATCGGGTTACAGGTAATCCGTCTTCCGGCACGGTCGCTGGGCAGGAGTCACTTAGTCTCAATGACGTGACTGACTATTATAGTCAGTTTTACAATGTGACTGAAGCCAAAATCGTTGTGGTCGGTGATGTGACCGATAAGCTAATTAGCACAGAATTGGCATTTTTACAACAGGGAACACAATTTCCTGCCGTCACCTATCCAGAACTGGCTGATGCGCCTTTGTGGCAGCCTAATACCTTGTATATAGTCGATAAGCCCGGTGCGGTTCAGTCAGTGATCAAGGTGGTATCACCGGCTATGCCTTATGATGTAACAGGGGATTTCTTTAAAGCCAACCTGATGAATTTTAATTTAGGGGGCAACTTTAATAGCCGCTTAAATCAGAATTTACGGGAAGACAAAGGTTATACTTATGGTGCCGGAACGGGCTTTTATGCGGATCGTGAGTATGGCTACTTTGCGGCCTCTGCAGATGTTCGCGCGGGTGTGACTGGCGCAGCAATTGCGGAAACACTTGCAGAGTTAGATACTTATATTGCGGGTGGCATTACAGACGCTGAGCTCAGCTATATGAAGAGTGCGGTGTCCCAGCAGGAAGCCTTACTCTATGAAACACCGGCACAGAAATCAAATTTTCTGATGCAATTGCTGATATTTGAACTTTCTCCAGACTTTGTTGATGAGCAAGCGCAAATTATTCAGGTCATCGATAAGTCCGAAATACAGACTCTTGCAAAGACGTTCTTATCGCGCGATCAATTTTCTGTTATTGTGGTGGGAGATCGTAAAACGATAGAAGATCAGGTCAATAAATTAGGTTTTAAAATTCAGGTTTTTAACCTGTTGGATAAGTAACAAGATAAACATCAGTTACAGTTAACCTTAAAGAGACGCTTAGCAAGCAATTATCTTTAAGGTTTTTGCTTTTATATGGTTCATTGGTGGAATTAATTTGAACGTTACATTTGAATCTCTGGTTGAAAAATTATCAGAGCCAAGCAACATACAGGCACTTAGCGGCATTTGTCGTGGGATTGAACGTGAATGTTTACGTGTAGACGAGGCCGGTCATTTGTCTCAGCAGGCACACCCTAAAGCGCTTGGCTCGGCATTGAGTCATAAGCACATTACGACGGACTATTCAGAAAGTTTATTGGAGTTTATCACTCCCGTTAGCGAAAGCGCAGTTGTTGCCCAGCAGCAGTTGAGCGATATTCATCGTTACGCAGCTAAACATTTGGACGGTGAATTCTTTTGGCCGTCGAGTATGCCATGTCATGTGGAAAATGAAGATGATATTCCACTTGCCCAATATGGCGATTCTAATATCGGTAAAATGAAACATATATACCGGATTGGCCTGAAACATCGTTATGGCAGCAATATGCAGATCATTTCCGGCTTGCATTACAATGTTTCCTTGCCGCAGTCATTTTGGCAAACTTTATATGATATTAAAGGTGAGACTGGAGAATTGCAGGAATACATCTCTGCCAGTTATATGGGGTTGATCCGCAATTTTTATCGCTATGGCTGGATTGTACCCTACCTGTTTGGTGCCTCGCCAGCAGTCAACCGTTCATTCTTACCGCAGGATAAACAAGGTTCATTTGCTTCATTAGGCCAGAATACGCTGTATAAGCCGTATGCGACATCGCTGCGAATGAGTGATCTGGGTTACACCAATAGTGCACAAGATAACTTAATTATTTGCCATAATTCGTTGCAAAATTATACCGACAGTCTGCAACGCGCTATTAAAACCAAAGAGATGGAATTTGCTGATATTGGCATTAAAGTGGACGGTGAATATCGCCAGTTGAATGACAATGTACTGCAAATTGAGAATGAATTATATGCCCCAATCCGCCCCAAACGGGTGACCGAAGAAAATGAAAAACCGTCTGAAGCGCTAGCCGCTCGGGGTATTGAATATATTGAGATCCGCTCATTAGATGTAAACCCATTTGTTATCACAGGGATCACGACTGAACAGATGTCAGTGTTAGACAGCTTATTGGTATGGATGGCGTTACAACCGTCTGCACCATTGACAGCTGACGAGATGACCGTTTGCCGTGATAACAGCACTAAGGTAGTGATGGAAGGACGCAAGCCTGGTTTGACGCTACAATTATGTGGACGGCAGCAAGTATTGTCTGAGGCAGTGACTAATATGCTGGCTGAGGTGCAAGTTGTTGCTCAATTACTCGACAAAGCACAGCAGTCGGATGGTACCGCAGAAAGCCAGTTTGCGCAGGCTGTTGCTAGCCAGCAAGCATTAATTGAAACACCTGAATGCTTGTTATCAGGTCGAGTATTGGCAGTGATGAAAGAGCAGGATCTTGAACACAATGATTTTGTATTGGGTTTAGCTAACGAATATAAACAGGTGCTGTTGCAGTCGGATTATGAATATTGGAATGCCGGCTATTTTGCTGAGATGAAAACGGCCTCGGTGAAGACGCAAAAACAGATAGAAATGGCGGATTATTTAGATTTTGATGCCTTTCTTGCTGATTACTTTGTAACAGACAAAAAAAAAGGAGCCTAATAAAGGCTCCAAAAAAATGAAAAAAACAACTCTTGCCTTAAATCTGACTACAGCATTGAGGATTGGTTCATAAAAATTATTGAATAGCGTAAAGATAGTAGATCCCTCCCTAAAAATAGTACGTTTTGTTAGGGGGGCTGTTTCGCAGACAAAAAAAAGAGCCCAATAAAGGCTCCAAAAAATGAAAAAAAAACTCTTGCACTAAATCTGACTACAGCATTAAAGATTGGTTCATAAAAAATTGCCGAAGTAGCAAAAAAGAAAACAGGCAGTCTCCAATTGATGGTTTTTAATTGAGATTTTTGATAGATAGTTTGATCGACAATTTTATCAATCTTCCCTTTGGGTACTGTGTTTTTCTCAGCTGTCAATTTTTTGTAGATAGGTTTTGCAGACCGATTTCGAAGACAAAAAAAAGAGCCCAATAAAGGCTCCGAAAAATGAAAAAATAACTCTTGCACTATTTCCGACTACAGTATTAAGCATTGGTTCATAAAATATCATTTTTATTACTAAATTATTTCAAAGGAGTGTTAATAATGCCATTACTTGACAGTTTTACAGTTGATCACACTATCATGAATGCACCTGCTGTGCGTATTGCAAAAGCAATGGTCACCCCGAGTAAGGATACCATCACGGTATTTGATCTCCGCTTTTGTGTGCCAAATAAGGCAATTTTAAGCGAAAAAGGGATCCACACCCTAGAGCATTTATTTGCGGGCTTTATGCGTGATCACCTAAATTCGGATACGGTTGAGATTATAGATTTATCACCGATGGGCTGTCGTACCGGATTTTACATGAGCCTGATTGGGGCTCCGACCGAACAGCAAGTCGCTCAGTCTTGGTTAGCGGCAATGCAGGATGTTCTGGAGGTTAAAAGCCAGGGGGATATTCCAGAGTTGAACGAATATCAATGCGGTACTTATTTAATGCACTCGTTGGGTGAAGCGAAGCAAATTGCGCAAGCGATTATCGATAGCGGTATAGGCGTAAATCAAAATGATGATCTGCTCTTGGCCGATGAGATCTTAAATAAACTGTAATATTATTATATTGTTATCTTGATGAGTGACGAAACATGCAGATAAATCAATTTTTTAAAAAAGGCTACCTTGTCGCACTGTTAGCTTTTGCCGTAACGGCTTGCTCAAGCGTACAAGTGAGTACGGATTATGATAAAAATGCTGATTTTTCCAGACTGAAAACATTTAACTGGATGCCTAAATCGGAGCAAATTGATCATAATAATGCACTGTTAAACAATCGTATTATGGCCGAGTGTGTGAAAGTTGCAGTAAATCAGCAACTCGCCTTGCAAGGTTTTACTGTTGCACCTGAGCCAGATTTTTATATCAGCTACAATATCACCACCGAAAATAAGACGGATATTCGCACTTATGATAATTACGGCGGTTATGGACCTAGCTGGGGCTGGGGTTTTGGTTATGGTCACCGAGGCATGGCGGTAAGTACACATACTGAAACCCGCGTGGACGAATACCAAAAAGGCAGTTTGATTATTGATGTGATAGAACCACAAAACCGCCAGCTTATTTGGAGAGGAATGGGTAGTAAACGCTTACCTGAATCTACTGATGCGGCATCGATGGATAAGTTAGTCTCAGAGGTTGTCGCGAGTATATTGGTTAAGTTTCCGCCGAAAGAGTAGAGAAACATAGAATAAGCGGCCCCATGACAAAGTGAGCACCTCATGGGGTGCTCACTGACTAAACTATTAACCGACTAGACCATTCTAATATTACTTTTTGTTTTCACGTGCAATGGCACGATAGCCAATATCAGTACGGTAGAATGAACCGTTCCAGCTGATTTTTTCTGCTAGTTTGTAAGCATTCGCTTGCGCTTCAGTTACTGTATTACCAAGCGCTGTAGCACAAAGAACGCGACCGCCATGAGTGACAATATGGTCCCCCTTCAATGCTGTGCCAGCGTGGAAAACTTTACTTTCTGTTGAATCCGCTTGAGGTAAACCTGAGATTATATCGCCTTTCTCATAATCCGATGGGTAGCCACCGGCGGCAATCACCACGCCAACCGCAGCACGTTCGTCGTATTCCGCCGTTACCGTATCAAGTTTACCCGCGATGGCAGCGAGACAGAGTTCAACCAGATCGGATTTTAAACGCATCATGATAGGCTGGGTCTCCGGATCACCAAAGCGGCAGTTATATTCCAGCACTTTCGCTGTGCCATCTGCTGCAATCATAAGGCCTGCATAGAGGAAACCAGTGTAAGTATTACCCTCTGCTTTCATGCCATCTACCGTTGGGCGGATAACTTGATTGATGGCAAAGTCATGAACGGCTTGTGTTACTACTGGCGCAGGAGAGTAAGCCCCCATTCCACCGGTGTTAGGCCCTTTATCACCATTATCACGGGCTTTGTGATCTTGGCTTGTCGCCAATGCAAGAATGTTCTCGCCGTCAACCATTACAATGAAGCTTGCTTCTTCACCCACCAAAAACTCTTCAATCACGACGCGTGCACCAGCATCGCCAAATTTGTTACCTTCGAGCATGTCGTCAATTGCTGCAAATGCTTGTGTTTCAGTTTCAGCGATTATAACCCCTTTACCTGCGGCAAGGCCATCTGCTTTAATGACAATCGGGCAACCCATTTCACTCACATACGCTTTAGCGGGTTTGACTTCAGTGAAGTTTTGGTAAGCGGCTGTTGGGATATTGTGACGAGCAAAGAAATCTTTAGAGAATGCTTTTGAACCTTCTAGCTGTGCAGCTCCTTGGGTTGGGCCAAAGATAGCTAGCCCAGCCGTTTGGAATGCATCAACAACACCTAATACGAGTGGTACTTCAGGGCCAACAATGGTTAGTTCAATCTTGTTTTCTTGGGCAAAAGCAACAAGAGCAGGAATATCTTCTACTTGGATAGGTACATTTTTACATTTTGCTTCTAACGAAGATCCAATATTACCCGGTGCGATAAATACTGTTTCAACACTTTGAGACTGAGCCGCTTTCCAGCCTAGGGCGTGTTCACGACCACCGCCACCAATAATTAATACGTTCATCTTTGCACGATTCCTTTTACTTAGAAGTACGAAAGTAACCTTGTTATAGCGAACTACGACAAGGTTACTTCTATTAGTTAATGTTGTTTTTAGTGACGGAAATGACGCATACCAGTAAAGATCATGGTCATGCCGTGTTCATTCGCTGCATCGATAATTTCGTTGTCCCGAATAGAACCACCCGGTTGGATCACACACTTAATGCCCGCAGCCGCTGCCGCGTCAATGCCGTCACGAAATGGGAAGAATGCGTCTGATGCCATGACAGAACCTTCAACGACGAGACCTTCGTCAGCCGCTTTAATGCCTGCTATTTTAGCACTGTAAATACGGCTCATTTGGCCTGCACCGACACCGACTGTTACGCCATCTTTGGCATACACAATGGCATTCGATTTAACAAACTTAGCCACTTTCCAGCAAAATAATAGATCAGTAAGTTCTTTTTCGCTTGGCTGGCGTTCAGATACAACGGTTAGGTCATCTGAGCTCACCATGCCTCGGTCGCGATCTTGTACCAAGATACCGCCGTTGACGCGTTTAATATCGAACTCGCCATTTTTAGCTGTCCATTCTCCACATTCAAGTAAACGTACATTTTTCTTGCTCGCCACTATTTCGCTTGCTTGTGCACTCACTGAAGGGGCAATGATCACTTCGGTAAACTGGCGATCAACAATGGCTTGTGCTGTTACTGCATCAAGTTCGCGGTTGAAGGCTATGATGCCACCAAATGCAGATGTTGGGTCTGTTTTAAATGCGCTGTCGTAAGCGCTTAGGATATCTTCACCAACAGCGACTCCACATGGGTTAGCATGTTTTACGATCACACATGCGGGCGCATCGAACTCTTTAACACATTCTAATGCGGAATCAGTATCGGCGATGTTGTTATAAGATAATGCCTTACCTTGTAACTGGGTTGCGGTTGCAACAGATGCTTCTGCCGTGTTTTTTTCAACATAGAAAGCGGCATCTTGGTGGCTGTTTTCACCGTAACGCATGTCTTGTTTCTTGATGAATTGGCTATTGAATGTACGCGGGAATTTAGAGGCTTCGTCACCGTCGGTATTGCCACCATAACTCGGTACCATAGTGCCGAAGTAGTTTGCGATCATACCGTCATAGGCAGCTGTGTGCTCAAAGGCAGTAATGGCAAGGTCGAAACGGGTTTTGTGGGTCAATGAGGTATTGTTCGCCGACATTTCACTTAATACCCGATCATAATCGCAGGCATTAACCACAATGGTCACATCTTTGTGGTTTTTAGCCGCAGAGCGCACCATTGTTGGACCACCGATATCAATGTTCTCAACGGCGTCTGCAAGTGTACAGTCTGGGTTGGCAACGGTGTTGGCAAATGGGTAAAGGTTAACAACCACAATATCAATGGGATTGATACCGTGTTCAGACATGACATCACCATCAATGTCACGGCGACCAAGAATGCCGCCATGTACCTTCGGATGGAGTGTTTTAACACGACCATCCATCATTTCTGGATGACCTGTATAGTCAGAAACCTCGATAACAGGGATATTATTTTCAGCTAATAGCTTAGCGGTTCCCCCAGTAGATAATAATTCGACACCTTGTTCTACTAGGCCACGAGAGAATTCTACAATACCTGTTTTATCAGACACACTGATAAGTGCACGGCGGATAGGTCGAGCGTTGTCCATTTTACGATTACCTCAAAAGT
>JBLHPA010000007.1:0-48327 GCA_047628235.1 Moritella sp. | reverse complement strand
GATAAATAACTTTCGCCTCACCACCTGCTGCCTGTTTTGCTGCATGGATAGCATCTCGTAATGGTTGAACCATCATCAACATGCCAGGGCCACCACCATAAGGTCGATCATCGACCGTCTTATGTTTGTCGTGGGCAAAATCTCTTGGGTTCCAAGTTTGGAACTTAAGCAGATCGCGTTTTATTGCTCGACCGATAACTCCTTGTTCAGTGATGGCATTAAACATCTCTGGAAAAAGGCTAATCACCCCTAACCACATACTTGCCTCCCCTGACAATGAGTCTTAAAAACTCGGATCCCAATTAACAATAATTTTTTGAGCAGTAATATCAACGCTGATAATCACTGTCCCATCAAGAAACGGAACTAACCGTTCTTTTTTTCCGAAGGCATCTGTTGCATTCGCTTTAATCACTAATACGTCGTTAGAACCAGTTTCCATCATATCCGACACTTTGCCTAACGTATAACCTTTGTCTGTCTCAACAGAGCAGCCAATAAGGTCACGCCAGTAAAAATCATCTTCTAATGTTGGAAGTTGATCTGCATAAATAGCAATCTCAGCACCCGTAAGGGCCTGCGCTTCTTCACGAACATCAACGCCTACTAACTTAGCAATTAAGCCTTTGCCATGGCGTTTGAAATCTTCAAGCGCCACTTCAACCCACTCGCCTTTTTGCTCGATGAGCCAAGGTGAATAGTCAAAGATTCCTTCTGGAATATCGGTAAAGGAGTTGATTTTCATCCAGCCTTTAATGCCATTAACAGCACCAAGACGACCAACGACCATAGGTTTGTCAGTTGAACTCACAAGATCTCCTTACCCTAAGATAATTAAGCCGCTTTAGCAGCGTCTTTGATTAACTTAGCAACTGTGTTTGAAACTGTAGCGCCTTTAGCAACCCAAGCATCAATTTTCACGTTGTCAAGACGAACACGTTCTTCTTGACCAGCAGCCATAGGGTTAAAGAAACCTAGCTTCTCAATGAATTTACCATCACGAGCATTACGGCTGTCTGTAACAACAACTGTGTAGAACGGTGATTTCTTAGAACCACCACGAGATAAACGAATAGTTACCATATCGTCCTCTATAAAATTAAGTATTGTATTCCAACCCTGCACTGACAGAGTCACCATAGTTCAAATAGCACTCAAAGATGAGACGATTCGAAGTCGCGCAATTTTACTCTTATTTTAGTTAAATGCAACCTTATTGTTAGCCCACAATGTTTTAGTACCACTCATTCCGACTTAACTAAGATGAGCAAGGCGCATTCCCCATTCGCTTGTAGGGTAATATTGTTTGCTCATATTTTTGGCAATAAAAAAGCCTTTCTGAATTTACCCTGCTTAGGAAAATCAAAAAGGCGATATAGCGATAGAACTAATGCGATAAAATTAATGCCATAGAACTAATACAATCGTGGCGAAGTGAGTAAATTTAGCCGAATGGACCTTTTCCGCCCATGCCACCTGCACCACCCATACCAGGAGGCATCATTCCTTTCATTTTACCCATCATCTTCTGCATGCCACCTTTACCTGACATTTTTTTCATCATTTTTTGCATTTGGGTAAACTGTTTTAAAAGTTTATTCACATCTTGGATCTGAGTACCAGAACCCGACGCAATACGGCGTTTACGCGAACCTTTAATAATATCGGGACGTTTACGCTCAGCGGGTGTCATTGAGTTAATGATCGCTTCCATCCGCATTGTTAACTTGTCATCCATTTGATCTTTAACCGCATCGGGCACCTGGCCCATGCCTGGTAACTTATCCATCATACCCATCATACCGCCCATGCTCTTCATCTGCACCAGCTGGTCACGAAAATCTTCCAGATCAAAACCTTTACCTTTTTGGACTTTTTTCGCTAGTTTTTGCGCTTTGTCTTTATCAACCTTGCGCTCAACTTCTTCGATCAGTGAAAGTACATCACCCATACCCAGGATGCGTGAAGCAATACGCTCTGGATAGAAAGGTTCTAATGCATCAACTTTTTCACCCATACCGATAAATTTAATCGGTTTACCGGTAATGTGACGAATTGATAATGCAGCACCACCACGGGCATCACCATCTGCTTTGGTCAGAATGATCCCGGTCAACGGCAAGCTTTCATTGAACGCTGCCGCTGTATTTGCAGCATCTTGACCCGTCATTGCATCTACGACAAACAGGGTTTCGATCGGATTAATAGCAGCATGTAACTGCCTGATCTCATCCATCATGCCAACATCAACATGCAAACGACCCGCAGTATCCACAATAACCACATCAATAAATGACTTACGTGCATACTCAATCGCAGCATTGGCGATATCAACAGGTTTTTGCTCTATATTACTTGGGAAGAACTCAACATCAACTTCTTGTGCTAAGGTTTCCAACTGTTTAATCGCCGCTGGGCGATAAACATCCGCACTGACCACCAGTACTGATTTTTTCTCACGCGCTTTCAAAAAGAGCGCTAACTTAGCAACTGAGGTGGTTTTACCCGCCCCTTGTAAACCCGCCATCATCAAGACAGCAGGGGGCTGCGCCGCAAGATTCAACGACTCATTAGCATCACCCATTGCAGCTTCAAGTTCAGACTGTACAATTTTAATGAAGGCTTGGCCGGGATTTAGGCTCTTAGAAACATCTTTCCCAAGGGCTTTCTCTTTGACATTTTTAACAAATTCGCGCACTACAGGTAAAGCAACATCCGCTTCGAGTAACGCCATGCGCACTTCACGTAGTGTTTCTTTAATATTATCTTCAGTCAAACGACCACGCCCGCTGACATTTTTCAGCGTTGCCGATAATCGATCGGTTAAATTCTCAAACATGACGTTATCCGTTATTAAATAGGTGAATGCAAGTAATGCGAGTAATTATAACCCTATTTGAGGGCAAAAATCCCCTTCTTAAGTCATGCCTATGTATTGTTTTATAAAAAAAGAAAGTTTTCCTATTCAAATAATGCATTTGAATATAGCTCTCTAGGTAGAGCAAGCGTATACTGGACGCATAATTATATGTAAATTAACATCAAAGTGAGCCCTATGGAACTGTTTGCTCTTAGCGCTATTATTTTCTACGCAATCGCGATTTATTATTGCATTCTTGCCTTAACTGAAAAACAGCGTTCACAAACACGTTCAATTTTTATCTTAGGTGCCTGCGCCACCGTTTGCCACCTGTTTTGGCTTGGTTTTGAAATTATCACCAGCGCAGGATTAAATCTGAGCATTATTAATGTCGCAGCACTCATCAGTCTGATCATTAGTATCATAATGACCTTGTCAATTAACCAATTTAAAATATTGCCTTTATTACCCATGGTGTATGGTTTTGCAATCATTAATATTGTGCTGACCTATCTACTGCCGACAACCTATATCTCTAACCTGGCAAACAATACGCCGTTAGTCGTGCATATTATTGTCACCCTTTTTTCTTATGCCTCTTTCTTGATCGCAAGTTTATTTGCATTGCAAATGGCCTATTTAGATTATCAACTCAAGCATAAACGTGCAGTTGCTATCCATCCTGCATTACCGTCATTAATGGCTATCGAAAAACTGTTGATCCGCTTGCTGTGCATTGGCCTGGCTCTACTATCAGTATCATTACTTACTAGCTTTTTCTTTTTCGATAATCCATTTACTCATTCCCAGGGCCATAAAACAGTATTATCCATCATTGCTTGGATATTTTATGCCGTGTTACTTTGGGGCCACTTTAAACAAGGCTGGCGCAGTAATAAAATAGCCTTTGGTACCTTGTTTGGGTCTATATTACTCTCTCTTGCTTATTTTGGATCGCGTATAGTAAAAGAACTCTTATTAAGCTAGTACTTGACAGCAACACGATATAAACATACAAATATCTAAACCACAGTTACAAAAGGACTCTACTTGGACGCCATATCAACAGGTACCTTATTCGGTATCCTGACTATTCTAATCTTCATCTCCGCCTATTTTTCAAGTTCTGAAACTGGCATGATGTCCATCAACCGCTACCGCCTAAAACACCTGGTCAAAAATAACCATTCCGGCGCTCAGCGGGTAGAGAAATTACTAAGCCGGCCCGATCGACTCATCGGTTTGATCTTAATTGGTAATAATCTGGTTAATATTCTGGCCTCTTCGATAGCGACCATTATTGGCATGCGGCTGTTTGCGGAAAATGAGGCCTTGGGATTAGCTGTTTCAACAGGCTTATTGACCATTGTTATTCTTATTTTTGCAGAAGTCACCCCTAAAACCCTCGCCGCATTGCACCCAGAAAAAGTGGCCTTTCCCAGTTCACTTTTACTACGGCCACTGCTGAAGTTGTTCTATCCTCTGGTATGGTTAGTTAATATTATCTCCAATGGCCTGTTGCGCATTTTCCGCATTAATATCCATGCCAACGATAGCGGAGCCTTGAACTCAGATGAGCTACGCACAGTGGTCAACGAAGCCGGTGCTATGATCCCACAACGTCACCAAGATATGTTGATCAGTATTCTCGACCTGGAAAAGGTAACTGTTGACGATATCATGGTGCCACGTAATGAAATAATCGCAATCGACATCAATGATGACTGGGAAATTCTACTGCGCCAGTTACGTCACATCTCTCACACCAAGGTATTGCTGTATAGAGATACGATTGATGATTCTGTCGGTTTTGTTCATACCCGAGATGCATTACGCTTATTGCTCAAAGAGCAATTTGATAAAACCAGCCTTCTCAGAGCAGTCAAAGAACTGTACTTTATTCCTGAAGCAACCCCACTCAATGTGCAATTATTGAAGTTTCAACGCAAAAAAGAACGGATAGGTTTGATTGTCGATGAGTACGGTGATATCCAAGGTTTGGTCACGCTAGAAGACATTCTTGAAGAGATAGTCGGTGACTTCACGACCACAATGGCACCTTCAGCAAGTGAAGAAATTGATGCTCAACCTGATGGTAGCTATATTATCGATGGCACAGCCAATGTACGTGATATTAATAAAGAGATGAACTGGCATTTTCCCACTAATGGTCCCAAAACACTCAATGGTTTGATCTTGGAGTATTTAGAAGAGATCCCGGAAGGTAATATCAGCTTAAAAATTGAAGGTCATCCACTTGAAGTACTGGAGGTTGAAAACAATGTGATCCAACGGGTACGTGTCCAGCCTGCAGAAGTGATTAAGCGTAAACCGCACGATTAAGTCACCATGGGGAGAAGCAAATAGCAGATAATAAAAAAGCACCTTAAAAGGTGCTTTTTACATTAAATTTTAACCAGGTAAAATTTAATGCTTATTTGTTTGCGTTTTTAACAGCATCTTTCAACGCTTTACCAGCAACAAATGCTGGAATAGTTGCAGCTGAAATTTGGATCTCTTCACCAGTTTGTGGGTTACGGCCAGTACGCGCAGAACGCTCGCTCACTTTGAAAGTACCGAAACCTATCAACTGTACTGCTTCCTTTTCTTTAAGGCTATCAGTAATTGCACTTAAAATCTCTTCCAGTGCAGCTTTAGCTTGTACTTTAGTTAGATCCGCTTTTGCTGCAACAGCATCGATTAATTGAGTTTTGTTCATCAGAATGTCCTTTCCACTATTCAATAACAATAAACTGTAAACACTTTATTCAAAAAAACCTTTGACCGCAAAGGATTTATTGCTGTATGTCTGTCAATTGCCGAGAGAATAGTCAACAATTGGGGTCAAGCTCACATTAATGCAACGCAATGTGCAAAAAAACATCATTAAAACTACTGTGAATTAATCAAAAAGAATCGAAAAAAAACCGCCCCCAAAATGACGTGAACCCGCCTGAGTCCCAATGATCACAGTGTATATTGACACAGCACACACTAATTAAGCGGGATCCCTATATTGGAAATGCCGTCATTTTTGGAAAATTCCCGCAGTGCTTTAATACTTTCAGCGGACTTATGTTTTGTTAACAGATCCAGCACCGCTTGTTGAAATGCCAACTCATCTTGCATCAACGAATCAGCAAAGATAGTTTCATCACTTAACGCTTCTCCTGCGAGTGCTTCCAAATAACTTGCGACTGTAGCAATAGAAACTCGCGATGCATTTACGGCTTCATTCACATCTGGGTCTGGCGCCACTAAACTGTTAAATGCACTATTCAAAATTACGCAGGCATCTAGCGCAGGATAAACACCATACACGTCAAATTTATCCAGATCCGGGATAATAGGTTCAAATCTGTCTAATTGAATTGCAAAATTTATTTTCGTGTTCTTCACTGTGAGAAATTCCCAGAACAGATCTAATGACTGTCGGAATTGTTGCGCATCACCACTATTACACGCTTCATAAAATAATTTATAATTCGGAAAACTTCTTTCGGCAATAGCCGTAATAAAGCTCACTTTCTGCCAGGGTAATAGTTTAATTAACTGCTTTTCATAATTTACTTCAAGCACAAAAATAACCTCTTATCTTATTGTTTTAATTATTCATCTATAGCAACTAATTTAGTCTACTATATCCGCGTTGCTAGGGTATATACCTATGACCATCAAAAATACTTCAAACCTGCCTGATGCACAGCTAGTTACTTGCGAAAGGTATGAGGATAAAGCATCATACTTTGATACTTTATCCACGCATAATACAAAGTGCAGCACAATCGTGTTATATACCACTCTATTATAGCCAAGCGTTAATAACGCTCTTTATACGCGCTAAGCAGGCCTGATACAAGCAGAAGAAAATCCGCTAAACTAAACCCCTCGCGGTTTACGACAAAAGATCACGATCACAAAACTGCTTGTAAAATCTAATACTTAACATCAAACTTAAGTTCATTTCAGAGAGTGTTAATATTTATGTCAACTTCAGCGTACCGTGTCAGCCAGGCACATAGCGAGCTGAGTCAATGTGATTAATGGATTAATCAACGTACCATCGCTATCGACGTAACACTTCATAAATCAGGGATTGATATGAAACGTATATTTATAATTTCAGCTTTAACTTGCGCTATCGCACCAAGCAGTGCGTTGTCAATGGCTTTCTTCGGTAATTCCTACCAGAGTAATATTGCGACTGCAAAAGTTAGCCCAGATGATTTAGATGTGCAGAGTAACTTAGACACCCTCGACAGCACAGTTAACATAGCAGGGGTTTCTATATCTGATTTAGGTCTAGCGCTATCCATGAACTGGGATGCAGATATCGCCAAAGTGTCTATTGGTATATCACCTAAATATCAGCGCATTGATAGCTACAGTTATGATATTTCTGTTAATGACGGTGGGTTACAAGAATTTGAGCAGGCGTTTGTTGATGGTTTAGAAGACCAGAGCCACTTTAACATTGATGCCGGTATTGCCTTTGATTTCGCCGATACCTTCCGGATCGCTGTCAGCGGGCGTAATATGCTGCAAAAAAACCTTGAAATTGAAACAACGGCATACCAAGGCTTAAACAAACCGGATGAACAGCTAGTATTCACACTTGCACCGTTAGTGACAGCCGGTTTTGCACTGCATCATGACTACGTAACGTTAACCGGAGAAATGGATTTAAATGACGCGATTGGCTTTGAGAGTAATAGTGAATCCCGCTTTGTCCGTGGCGGGTTAGAGATAAACCTATTTGATTATATGCAATTACGTGCAGGTATTCGTCATGACTTAAATGATGTCCGTACCGACCTCTATACCCCTGGGTATCGGAATTTCCCCTGCTAAACTTATCCATATCGATATCGCAGCAACGCTAAGTAAAGATGGCGCTTACGGTATCTATCAAGACGGCGAATTCAACGATATAGGTTTAACAAACAGCGTCAGTAATGACGATGATCCAGTTTATGGCATTGATGGATTTGTAGTCCAGGTTTCAGCTAAATTCTAATTGTGTGATTCTCATCATGTAACGACTTTTCTCTCGATTGTTATTTTTAATGTCATTAATTTCAAATGGTTAACCATTATTTTATATTACGTATTTATAAAGCATCTTTAAATGGATGCTTTTTTTTTTGCCAGTTTTGATAAACCCACCTCAAAAAAATAATTTGTGCTTATCCTAGATAGATAGAATTGATGTAATCAATTGACCTACCCTCGGTAATTTTATGCCCCGCCAGGTCAGCCACAACTCCAATCGAATTTGTAAGGATACACCATGAATAAGCACACCCTGCCCGCTCTTATTAGTCTAACCTTAGCAAGCAGTTACACCTCTTCCGTCTCGGCCGCACAGCAATACTTTCAGGCTCGTAACGATGCAATGGGAGGTACCGGCGTAGCCTCTACTCACTACCTGTCGGCGCCACTGAGTAACCCGGCATTACTAGCAAGGTTTTCACGCAGTGATGATATTGGTATTTTATTACCCGCAGTCGGCCTGCAAGTCGCGGATGAAGACGAGATGTTCGACGGCATAAATAACGTGCTCGATCTGGTCGATGAATTAGATCAATATAGCTCGAATACGTTTGCCGCTCGTTCAGTAGCAAATCAACTGGCTGATGAGCTAGAAGCGATCGATGGCAATCAAGTACCTGTGCAGCTTGGCTTAACCGCTGTGGTTGCCATCCCAGGTCGTTATGTTTCTTTCGCTTTATTTAGCAATAGCTATTTGGACTTACAAGTTGAAACAGCCGTTGATCAAGACGATTTAGCCGCGCTCAGAGGCATGAATCCTACTGGTCGAGATGAGTTAACTTCTCAGATTATGGTACAAGGTGCCGGAGTGACCGATTTGGGGATATCCCTAGCATCAAAATTTATTTTGGGGACTACCCCTGTATATATTGGCGTATCACCCAAGCTACAGGCGATTGGACTCTATAACTATACAGACAGTATTTCTGATTTTAATGGCAGTGATTTAGAGCAAGATGAAAATATTGATGACAGCGTAGCGTTCAATCTTGATGCTGGCTTTGTGGTTGAACCAAATGAACATTTTACTTTTGGTTTATCCGCCAAAAACCTCATTGAACATGAAATATCATCAATAGACAAAAGTGTCCGCTACCAGGTCAAACCACATATCACCTCTGGTTTCGCCCTGCACAGCGACTGGTTTACCGCTGCACTGGATATTGATGTCACGCAAACAAGGTCGTTCGCCAACAGTGATCCATCTAAATATGCACGGGTCGGTGCCGAGATGGACGCCGGGGGTTGGATGCAACTGCGTGCGGGTTACCGCTATGATCTAGAGGAAAACACCAATAACCAAGTGACTTTCGGGGTGGGACTATCACCCTTTGAAGTGTTTAATTTAGATCTCACCGGTATGCTCGGAGATGAAGGCAACTATGGTGTCGTAGCACAGACCTCTTTTACCTTCTAATTAGCTTTACGCTGCATCTTAATTTTCTTAGGGATATGCCATTGGTAAGCTGTCACGAATAAATATAACACGGATATAATTTCATCACTGTTCTGATTATCAATACCACTGTTACCTCACGTATTTACTTGTATTACCAAGCACATTAGCATTAACAGAAGCCATTTTCTTGGTCAAACCAGGCTATAAAATGGCAGTCGATTAATATTCAGCGACCTAAAAGGCGAGGTCCTTATAGACACTGACACAAAATTACCATTTGATTGTCATACTGTCACTGCGGCAACAAGGCAGTGACGATCCTTCTTTAATATACTGTACGACATGCCTTAGCTGTACTGGATAGGGAATAAAATAATAGATAGTTACTTAGATTATCTCGGGTTGATAAGAACTTAGGTGATCTCGGGTTAATGCTGCCTAGTTTAATTAAAGGCACAAAAAAACGGCTGCAGTTTTAACCAAACTGCAGCCGTTCTATTTAGCGGTTATATTTAGCAATAACTAAAATTCACTTTCAACCACTTTTTCAGGTTTAACAGCGACTTCTTCAGTTTTAACACCTAATAAATTGGCACGGATCATCCCGTCAATTTCAGCCGCAATCTTCGGATTATCCGCAAGGAATTGTGATGATTTAGCTTTACCTTGGCCAATTTTTTCACCTTTATATGAATACCAGGCACCGGCTTTTTCGATTAGCTTCTCTTTTACGCCCAGATCAATCAGCTCACCGTTACGGTTAAAACCTTTACCGTACAGGATCTGAAATTCAGCTTGTCTAAACGGCGCGGCAATTTTGTTTTTAACCACTTTAACACGGGTCTCATTACCGGTGATTTCATCACCATCTTTCACCGAGCCGATACGACGGATATCTAAACGTACGGAGGCATAAAACTTCAGTGCATTACCACCCGTGGTAGTTTCCGGGCTACCAAACATCACACCAATCTTCATTCGGATCTGGTTAATAAAGATGCACATGGTATTGGTCGTCTTAAGGTTACCAGTTAACTTACGCATTGCCTGGGATAGCATACGCGCCTGAAGGCCCATGTGGCTATCCCCCATGTCACCTTCGATTTCGGCTTTTGGTGTTAATGCGGCCACGGAGTCGATAACAATAATGTCTACTGCACCAGAACGGGCTAGCATGTCAGTAATTTCGAGAGCTTGCTCACCGGTGTCAGGCTGTGATACCAATAATTCATTAATATCTACACCCAGCTTACCGGCGTAGATTGGATCTAGTGCATGCTCCGCATCAATGAACGCACAGATCTTACCATCACGCTGCGCCGAAGCAATTACTTCTAAAGTGAGTGTTGTTTTACCACTTGATTCAGGGCCATAAATTTCCACAATTCGCCCCATAGGTAAACCACCCGCACCCAGGGCAATATCAAGAGAAAGTGAGCCTGTCGATATTGTTTCCACATCCATGGTACGGTTATCACCCAGCTTCATGATAGAACCTTTACCAAATTGCTTTTCAATTTGTCCGAGTGCTGCAGCTAAAGCTTTTTCTTTATTCGCGTCCATTTTATTCCCCTGAGGCATAATCGAGTATTTAATTTATAGACCAAGTATACTGTTCGTGCATACAGTATCAAGCAGTAACCGCATCTTTTTTTCAAAAAATAATAACATGTCATATTTTGTCTACGGGCAATGATTACTAAATCTACTAAATTCCAGTCGCCACCTCGCTTTTGCATTGGTATTATATAAACCAATCATAATTACTGAACTGAGCAGCTATGCAACCTGATTTTCTTGCACCTCAAGATCTCACGAATCACACCCCTATGATGCAGCAATACTTTAAGTTGAAAGCTGAGCAACCTGAGATCTTACTGTTTTATCGCATGGGCGATTTCTACGAACTATTCTATGATGATGCCAAAAAGGCCTCACGTTTATTGGATATTTCGCTCACCAAACGCGGTAAATCAAATGGTAACCCTATCCCGATGGCCGGTATACCTTATCATTCATTAGAAGGTTATCTGGTAAAGTTAGTCAACCGCGGTGAATCGGTGGCTATCTGTGAACAAATCGGTGACCCGGCGACCTCAAAAGGACCGGTAGAACGTAAAGTTGTACGTATTGTTACACCGGGAACCATCAGTGATGAAGCGCTGCTAACAGAGCGTGCTGATAATCTGCTTGCCGCATTATTTCATGATGGCAAAACATTTGGTTACGCAACACTGGACATGGGCAGTGGTCGTTTTCTGATTAATCAGTTTACCTCTGAAGAAACGTTACTGGCGGAATTACAGCGTACCGATCCTGTTGAACTACTCTATTGTGAATCATTCGAGCCAATCCAGCATATTAAGCACCTGACCGGATTACGTCGTCGTCCAGAATGGGAGTTCGATCTGCAGACAGGTCGCAACCTGTTATGCAAGCAGTTCGGCACTCAGGACTTGATCGGCTTTGGCGTAGATAATGCGGAAGTCGCGTTATGTGCTGCGGGCTGCTTAATGCAATATGTCAAAGAAACTCAGCGTACAGCCCTGCCACATATCCGAGCCATTAAACTAGAACGAACAGATCAAATGGTGGTGATGGATGCAGCTACCCGACGTAATCTAGAGCTGACTCAAAACCTCTCTGGGGGCATTGAAAATACCTTAGCAGAGGTGCTCGATCATACTGCAACGCCAATGGGCAGCCGCCTATTAAAACGCTGGTTGCATCAACCTATTCGCGATAGCTTAGTGCTGCAACAACGTCAATCGAGTATCCAGGCATTACTCGATGTAGGCGCGCTCAACGATCTCCAGCCTATTCTGCGTGCAATTGGCGATATAGAACGGATCATCGCCCGCTTATCGCTACGATCAGCTCGTCCGCGTGATCTGGTCAGGTTACGTAATGCCTTCCAACAGTTACCGCAGCTACAAACCTTGCTGGCTGAACATGATACCGAACACCTCACGTCGCTACAGCAGTTAGCCGGTGAGTTTAGCGATTTAGAGCAATTATTGGCCCTCGCTATTATCGATAGTCCACCGGTACTGATCCGTGACGGTGGTGTTATCGCCCCAGGTTATAACCAGGAACTCGATGAATGGCGCCAGCTAAGTAAAGGAGCGACTGATTATCTTCAGGCATTGGAAGAACGTGAAAAACAGCAGACAGGCATAGCAACACTGAAGGTTGGATATAATCGTGTGCACGGTTACTTTATTGAAGTCAGTCGGCTGCAATCGGATCAGGTACCGGCATCCTATATCAGACGCCAAACCTTGAAGAATACCGAGCGTTACATCATCCCTGAACTCAAAGAACATGAAGATAAAGTATTAAGCAGCCAGGGCAAATCACTGGCATTGGAAAAACAACTGTATGAGCAACTGCTAGAACAGCTATTACCACACATTCCAGCTCTGCAGGATAGCGCAGCAGCGCTGTCGGAATTAGACGTATTATGTAATCTGGCAGAACGTGCCGAAAGCCTCAATTATTGTAAACCAAATATCAGCATCCAACCGGGCATTGATATTAAAAACGGCCGACATCCGGTTGTTGAGCAAGTAATGAGTGACCCGTTTATTGCCAATCCTGTGAACTTAAGTCCCGAACGTCGGATGCTGATAATTACCGGCCCCAATATGGGAGGTAAATCCACGTATATGCGACAAACAGCCTTGATCGTATTGATGGCTCACATCGGCAGTTTTGTACCCGCTGAGCAGCTGACAACGTCCTTGATTGACCGTATCTTTACCCGTATCGGGGCTTCTGATGATCTCGCCTCTGGTCGTTCTACCTTTATGGTCGAGATGACCGAAACCGCCAATATCTTGCATAATGCGACCGCAAACAGCCTCGTTTTAATGGATGAAATTGGCCGCGGCACCAGCACTTATGATGGTCTGTCGTTAGCCTGGGCATGCGCAGAATACCTCAACAACAAGATCCAAGCCTATACGCTCTTTGCGACGCACTATTTTGAATTGACGACACTTGCAGATCAATATACAAGTCTGGCAAATGTGCATCTAGATGCTGTTGAACATGGAGATAGCATTGTCTTTATGCATGCGGTACAAGACGGTGCAGCAGATCGCAGTTATGGTTTGCAGGTTGCAGCGCTTGCGGGGGTACCTAAATCAGTAATACATGCCGCGAAGATAAAGCTACATGAGCTTGAATTACAATCTCCGCAGCCTGTTAACTTCGGTAGCGAAAAAAGTGCTGATATCAAAAGCATTGGGCCAACAGTAATATCCCACCCGGTCGTTGACGACCTAGCCGCATTAAACATTGATAATATGACACCAAGAGAAGCACTAGAGGTATTGTATCGATTGAAAGAACAACTTTAGTTAATAAATAAGAGCCTGAGTAAACTGTAAGTGCCTGTGCGGTATAGCATGCACTTACAGTTTGCGGCTTACTTTTACCATTTACTATAGTTCAAACAATTCTCGGTAGAGTAAAACACCCAAGATGTCCAAGTCATGTAAAATAGCTAAATTTTGATTTGAACTTTTTTTGACATAACTCACTACCCGCTCGAGCGTTTGCCTCTCAGTCGAATAAATACCGGCAATAACACGATATTGAATATGCTCACCAGCCTCAGCCACTCCCATACTATCTATATGCGCAACACCAATATAACGAGGAAGCACAGTTAAACCATAATGCCGAGTTACCCACTGCGTTAAATGCGCGATCTCGCGATCCAGTTGGGTAAATTTATTACCATCATGAGCACCCTGCTCTGCCGCATAATTGAAATAACCATGAGCAGTGACCAAATGATGCATTGCATGACTCATCCGCCAAGATATATCGGCTAATCCGGCCCTGTACAATTGATCTTTTAGGTGTTCCGTCTTCAATGCGCGAGAACCAAATGCATCTAAGAACGATTGATAAAATACCGTTTCTTTTTCTTTACGATTACCAGAGAGGCCGTGAATATCAGTAGGGAGAAGTAAAAAGAATTCATCGTCGGCGATAGCGCCGAGTCTGGTATTGGTATTGGTATATAAAGTTTGGGTTGAACAAGCAGTCAAAAATATCAGTGGCAGACATAACAAGAATACCCTGTTGACTACCCTACGAATGCTAAACATCTTCTTCCTTAAACAATCCGTGTTTGCAGATGTTGCCTAAGATACATGAATTTAGCTTATACGATAAATGCTTTGAATAAAACAGCACTAAAGACTGACAAAAGTGCCAGTCATTTATACCCATGGCCATTAAAAATGCACAAGTCAGCAAGTCGAGAGGTGACTAGATTCAAGGCATGATGATCATATTAGATCTGAAACAGCGCCTCAACAGACAGTCCTTGTTGCGCCAGTAGTTCACGTAATCGCCGCAATGCTTCCACTTGAATTTGGCGCACTCTCTCTCGAGTTAAACCAATTTCACGTCCTACATCTTCTAGCGTCGAAGCGTCGTACCCCAAGAGCCCAAACCGCCTTGCCAGCACTTCGCGTTGTTTAGGGTTTAACTCTTCTAACCAGCGGACAATACTAAATTTAATATCATCATCCTGCGTTGAGCTTTCCGGCCCATCGCCTTTATCATCTGAAATGATATCCAGTAACGCTTTATCCGAATCTCCGCCAATGGGTGTATCAACTGAGCTAATACGCTCATTCAGGCGTAGCATTTTGGTGACATCTGCAACGGGTTTATCCAGTTTATCGGCAATATCTTCTGCGGTAGGTTCATGATCCAGCTTATGCGCTAACTCACGTGCCGCACGCAAATACACGTTTAGCTCTTTCACTACATGAATAGGCAACCGAATAGTCCGTGTTTGATTCATGATGGCACGTTCAATTGTCTGCCGTATCCACCAGGTTGCATAGGTTGAAAAACGAAAACCACGCTCCGGATCAAATTTTTCTACTGCCCGAATAAGCCCTAGATTTCCTTCTTCGATCAAGTCAAGTAAGGCTAATCCGCGGTTATTATAACGGCGGGCTATTTTAACCACTAACCGTAGATTACTTTCAATCATACGCTTACGCGCCGCGGCATCACCACGTAATGCACGCCGAGCATAATAAACTTCTTCCTCAGCAGTAAGTAAAGGTGAGAAACCTATCTCCCCAAGATAAAGCTGAGTTGCATCTAAACTTTTTGCATCATTAGGAACAGTATTATCATCATCAGATCTATTGCCCCTTGGTTCAGCTTTGGTTTGAATCGCAAACTCATCATCATTTAAAGCGTCAATTTTATCTGCATCTGTCATCTTGTTCATTACGTATGGCTCCCTTACTGGAGTAAACAGCTTATTAAGATTAGACTAGTAAGCTGTTTTCGGCAGTCATTACCGCTTCGGTAAGTAGCGCATTGGGTTAACTGGCTTACCTCGATAACGAATTTCAAAATATAATTCAGCACCCGAATTTGGCCCGCTACTCCCCATACTGGCAATCTTCTGCCCGGCCTTCACCCACTGCTGTTCCTTAACCAGTAGCGTTTTGTTATAAGCATACGCACTCAAATAATCATCGTTATGCTTAATAATAATTAAATTACCATAACCCCGTAAACCATTCCCAGAATAAACCACCCGTCCAGACTCGGCGGCAGTAACACTGCGCCCTAATTTTCCCGCAATGTTCAGGCCTTTATGGCTCAACTGAGTGCTGGAATAAGCGTTTACTATGTTACCAGCCGCAGGCCAGTGCCACGTTAAATTTTTGTTACTGACACCTAGCCGGCGTTTTTCTGACTTAATCTGCTTTGTCGTCGGTTTAGCTTTTTTTGCTACAGGTTTAACTTGCACTGCGGCAGGGTTAACTTTAGCTACTGTGGTTTTAGAATATGCGCTCTTTTGCGGTTTTGCAACGTGACGCAGTGGCATGACACCAGTGGTCTGACCAGATGATAACTTGACATTTTTAGCTAAGTGAACACTTTTGTGCTTTACCGTTGATTTATGCTGTTTGGGCTTAGGCTTAGGGATCTTTCCCTTAAGGGTTAAGACTTGCCCCGGAAAAATTTGATACGGATCTTTGATCTGATTTAGCGCAGCTAAATATTTAAAATCCTGATTTGTCCGCCACGCTATGGCGTACAGGGTTTCACCCTTTCTAATTCGGTAAGTGGAGGTATTAATACTTAATTTTATTTCGGCCTTATAACCTTCAACACTCGTCACTGGTGCAGGGCTGTGATTATTCGCGCTGCAACCTAGCAACTGAATGAAAATAAAGTAAAAAACTATGATATACCGCACACTAAAAAAGTGGCTGCAGATTCTATTCACCGTGAATATCCTTTCCCCAATAGCAGCTATTTTAATGCCACGTAAAACACAATAGCGATGCCAGCATTACATCCACAGAGACGAGCACCAAAATGGGTTGCATTTTTATGCCGTGACCAAGCCATCACCCAAGCATACAATGCAGAATTTTTTTCACGCCAACTCTCCGTCCACTAAAGGAACAAAGCGCACATTTTCAATGGCCTGGCTAACATAACATTCTCCCTTACGGGTGATCACTTGCAATACTTGATGTTCGACACCGAGCGGTAAAATTAGTTGCCCACCATCGGCAAGTTGTTTCAATAGCTCCTGCGGGATAGAAGCGGGTGCTGCAGTGACAATGATCGCGTCATACGGCCCCTTGCTTTGCCAGCCCAGCCAGCCATCGCCGTACCTTGTCATGACATTATGTAAATCGAGTTTTTTTAAACGACGCTTGGCCTCCCACTGCAGCGATTGAATGCGTTCAACCGAATAGACTTGGGGAAATATCTGCGCCAAAATAGCCGTCTGATAACCGGACCCAGTACCAATTTCTAACACCTTTGCCGGTTTTGTTTTCAATAACAATTCTGTCATCAGAGCCACAATGTAGGGCTGAGAAATAGTCTGCCCAGCGCCAATCGGCAAGGCCCGGTTGTTCCAGGCCTGCAATGCGAATGCTTCATCAACAAAGTAATCGCGAGGCGTATCTTGCATCGCGGTTAACACTCTTTCATCCAGAATGCCTTGCTGCCGTAACATTTCTACAATACGCAGCCCTGCAATACCAGTATTTCCAAGTTGACTCATGCGGTTCCTTATTTAGATTCTGGCTCAAACTGACGTATAACAAATTTCTCTTCAATTAACTCACGAACCACACTCGTCGCAAAACAACCTGCTGGTAAATAAAAACTAACCACAAGATGATCTGCAAAGATCTCATAGCTAAAGTTTTGTGGCCGCAGTATTAACGCCTTACGCTCTTGCCGTAACCCTGCATCTGCAAGTCCTTGTACCAAAGCTGGATATTGACTAATCATGCTTTCTTCAAATGCTGACGCCTCGCCCAGAGTACTTAAGTTTCCCTTACCGATTAGCGGTGCAGATAACAACAGCCCCCCTTGGGCAACCCGCTCTATAATGTCATCCGTCAAGATCGCTTCAGTAAAAAAAGAATTTGACCCTTGTAAAATAAAACAGTCACCCGGCATTGCAGTTTGCCACAACCCTTGCTTGATCCGTTCGCTAACTACTTGATTAAAAATCAGACTACGTGCGGCAGAAAGATAAAAACTGCGTTTATTACGATCTTTGACTTTTTTACCCGCAAACATCGCTTGAGCGTGAACAATATTATTGCCATTTTGACCAAAGCGCTGTCTACCAAAGTAATTTGGTACCCCTAATTTTTTAATTCGTTCCAGGCGCTCAAGTAAGCCCTCAGTACTACTCAAGCCAGTCAGTTTTAGGGTAAACTGATTACCTTTCATCGCGCCAGTACGTAATTTTTTATTATGTCGGACAATCTGTAAGATTTTGATCTGCTCAGATTCAGCCACTGAAAAATCAGGTATATCCTTACCCGGAAGGTTCACGCCAAACCACTGTTCGGTAATGGCGTGACGATCTTTCAGCCCGGCATAACTGACATGTTTATCAGCGACACCTGCCGCTTTGGCTAATGCTCTTGCTACATACTGAGTATTCTCACCTATTTTACGTACCGAGATGAAAATATATTCGCCTTCACCGGTTAACTCAAAACCGAGATCTTCAATGACCACAAAATCACTCGCTTCCTGCTTAATAAAGCCTGTCACTTCAGGTTTGCCGTGTAAGTATTCAAATTCAGGAAGCATTGTACTCTCCGCGTTAGTGTTATTTCTCATCAATCAAATTTTCACTTCTAGTTATATCAATTGTACAGTTGTTGCTTTATGCCGTTATCGCGTCATGAAATTATTGCGGTGTTACCGAGTCTTTAATCAAGAGTACGACCACCTCACAGGCGACCCCTTCTTTACGTCCGGTAAAACCCAGTTTTTCCGTCGTTGTCGCTTTAACATTAACCGTCGACAGATCGGTTTTAAGATCCGTTGCCAGCACCTGGCGCATAGCCTGAATATAAGGAGCAAGTTTAGGTGCCTGCGCAATCACAGTGACGTCTAAATTACCAATTTTGTAACCTAATTTCTGCACTTGTTGAAAAACATCCCGCAGCAAGATCCGGCTATCAATATTCTCAAACTCCACCGCCGTATCTGGGAAGTGATGGCCAATATCGCCCAGAGCCAACGCGCCCAGCATCGCATCACAAATGGCGTGCAAAGCCACATCACCATCAGAATGTGCTAAAAAACCCTGCTCATAAGGCACTGCAACACCGCTAATCATTACTGGTCCAGTATTGCCAAATTTGTGCACATCAAAGCCATGACCGATTCTAAACATATTCAATATTACCTTTATAAAATGATGACCAATGCATTCCAGCTATCTTTCGTAGCACATTGATTTTGATTGTACTTTTATTTGTGATTATTCTTTTACTCGTGATTATTCTTTTACTCGTCATCGCGCTGTAATTGTAAATAGAGTTCAGCCAGTGGCATATCTTCCGGTCGGGTTATTTTAATATTGTCTGCACGGCCGACAACCATCTTAGGTGACAGACCCAAAAACTCGATTGCCGAGGCCTCATCAGTAATATTTTCTGCTGCAGCTAATCCTTTGGTTAAAGCGCCGGTTAACAGTGTAACCGGAAACATCTGTGGCGTTAATGCATGCCAGAGCTGATCTCGCTCAACGGTAGCGATGATATTACTATCCGCATCAGTGCGTTTCATCGTATCGCGCACCTGGCAGCCCAAAATTGCACCGTGATCAGTCTTTAACGCAGTGTTTATTAAGTTATCTATATCTGCGTGAGTGAGGCAGGGCCTAGCCGCGTCATGCACCAATACCCAGTGATAGTCCTGACATAACTGAAGTCCGGCCAGCACCGAGTCTGCACGTTCCTTACCCCCAGCCGCACGCAATAGGGACGCTTCTTGGGCAATCGGTAAATCCTCAAACCAGTCATCCTGCGGTCCCAGTGCCACGACGACTTGCGCGATACGGGGATGGCTTAATAATACGGCTAAGGTATGCTCAATCACTGTTTTGCCCTGCAACGTAAGATATTGCTTGGGAATTGCAGCGCCCATGCGTGCGCCGACACCTGCAGCCGGAACAACCGCAATAAATTGTTCAGTCATTTGAGTTACCTATTTGTCATCATTGATAATACGATAAAATGTTTCACCCTGCTTAATCATGCCAAGTTCATTTCGCGTACGTTCTTCAATCGCATCATAACCCTTGCGCAGATCCGAAATTTCATTCTTTAGCGCGTTATTACGTTCCAATAACAAGGTGTTTTTTTGAATTTGTACAATCACGTTTTGCTCAATCCGCGTATAATCAATCAGACCATTATTGCCGGCAATAAAATGGTAGATGAGCAAGCTAAGAATAGAAACCAATGTAAGATAAAGAAGACGCATGCTAATAACCTCGTGATCGAATCGGTTATTGTCACATATTATGCGGGGATACGTTAGCGTATAAACAAAAAAAACCCGCTTAAAAGCGGGTTTTTTATTTATTTAAATAATGAATACAAAAGCGAATTAAGCTTGGCCTTTCACTTCTTTAAGACCGTTGTATGGTGCTTTTGAACCGAGCTCTTCTTCGATACGCAGAAGTTGGTTGTACTTAGCAACACGATCAGAACGGCTCAGTGAACCAGTTTTGATTTGGCCTGCCGCTGTACCAACAGCTAGATCAGCAATTGTTGAATCTTCAGTTTCACCAGAACGATGAGAGATAACAACAGTGAAACCAGCGTCTTTAGCCATTTTTATTGCAGCTAAAGTTTCAGTTAAAGAACCGATTTGGTTAAACTTGATTAAGATTGAGTTAGCAATACCGTTGTCGATACCACGCTTAAGAATCTTAGTGTTTGTTACGAATAGATCGTCGCCAACTAATTGGATTTTATCACCCATTAGTTGAGTTTGGTGTGCGAAACCATCCCAATCAGACTCGTCAAGTCCATCTTCGATAGAAACGATTGGATATTGTTTAGTAAGATCTTGTAGGAAGAAGTTGAATTCTTCAGAAGTGAATTTCTTACCTTCACCTTTAAGATCGTAGATGTTTGCTTCTTTGTCGTAGAACTCAGATGCAGCACAATCCATCGCTAAAGTGATGTCTTTACCTAGTTCATAACCCGCGTTTGCAACAGCAACTTTAATTGCAGCAAGTGCAGCTTCGTTTGAAGCTAGGTTAGGCGCGAAACCACCTTCATCACCAACAGCCGTTGAGTGACCGTCTGCTTTAAGTACTTTAGCAAGGCTATGGAATACTTCAGCACCCATACGTAGACCTTCACGGAAGTTTGCAGCGCCTACTGGCTGAATCATAAATTCTTGGATATCTACAGAGTTATCAGCATGCTCACCACCGTTGATGATGTTCATCATTGGAAGGGGCATAGAGTAAACACCAGAAGTACCGTTTAGATCAGCAATGTGAGCATAAAGAGGTACTTTCTTAGAAATTGCAGCCGCTTTAGCAGCAGCTAGAGAAACAGCTAAGATTGCGTTTGCACCAAATAAAGCTTTGTTTTCAGTACCATCTAAGTCGATCATGATTTGGTCAAGTTCAGCTTGTGCAAGTGCATCTTTGCCCTTTAGTGCTGCAGCGATAGGACCATTTACAGCAGCAACCGCTTTAAGAACACCTTTACCTAGGTAACGCGCTTTATCACCGTCACGTAATTCTAAAGCTTCACGTGAACCCGTTGAAGCACCAGAAGGAGCAGCAGCACGACCCATAGAACCGTCTGCTAAATAAACATCAGCTTCAACAGTTGGATTACCACGTGAATCCATGATTTCACGACCAATAATTTTAACGATCTGAGACATTTTTATTTCCTTAACTATTACAAATTTAAGTATGCCATGTTGCCATGGCAGCAATATTAAAATTTATTATCAGCTAGTTGATGACTTTTGGTGCTCACCAGCCGCCTTAATGAACCCTTCAAATAACGCATGACCATCACGAGGTGTTGACGTGAATTCCGGGTGGAATTGCGCGGCAACGAACCAAGGGTGGTTAGGATTCTCAACAATTTCTACCAACTTCTTATCTGCAGATAAACCGGTTACTTTAAGGCCTGCTTTTTCAATCTGTGGCAGAAGGTTATTATTAACTTCATAGCGGTGACGATGACGTTCTTTAATCGTCGCACTACCGTACATTTCTCTTACTTTACTGCCCGCTTTCAGGTGACAGAGTTGTGCTCCCAGACGCATAGTTCCGCCAAGGTCTGAAGTACCGGTACGTTCTTCAACATTACCTGATTCATCAATCCATTCGGTAATTAAACCGACAACAGGGTGCTTAGTGTTAGGATTGAATTCCGTTGAATGAGCATCCTTAAGTCCAGCGACATTGCGCGCAAATTCAATCAGAGCAACCTGCATCCCTAGGCAGATGCCTAAGTATGGTACTTTATTTTCGCGTGCATACTGCGCAGCAAGAATTTTACCCTCAACACCACGCTCACCAAAACCGCCCGGTACCAAGATACCATCTACAGTTTTAAGAATGTCAGTCCCTTTTACTTCAAGATCTTGTGAATCGATATATTTAATTTTCACACATAAACGGTTTTTCAAACCACCGTGCTTCAATGCTTCATTCACAGATTTGTAAGCATCAGGCAATTCAATATATTTACCGACCATACCAATCACAACTTCATTCGTTGGATTCGCTTCTTCAAAAATAACCTGTTCCCACTCAGATAGATCCGCTTCCGGCACATCTAAGCCAAAGCGTTTAACCACCAATTCATCAAGACCTTGTGCCTTAAGCAGTGCCGGGATTTTATAAATACTGTCTACATCTTTTAGTGAGATCACCGCTTTTTCTTCTACGTTACAGAATAACGAGATTTTAGCGCGTTCGTTCGCGGGTACATTACGATCAGACCGACAAATTAAGATGTCAGGCTGAATACCAATCGAGCGAAGTTCTTTCACTGAATGTTGTGTTGGTTTTGTTTTAACTTCACCTGCAGCACCCAAATAAGGCACTAAAGTCAAATGCATAAACATGGTGTTGTCACGACCTAGCTGTATGCCCATTTGGCGTAACGCTTCTAGGAATGGTTGTGATTCAATATCACCTACCGTACCGCCCACTTCTACGACTGCAACATCAAAGCCTTCACAGCCAGCAATCACACGCTCTTTGATTGCATTGGTAATATGTGGAATAACCTGAATGGTTGCACCTAAATAATCACCACGGCGTTCTTTCGCAAGCACTGACGAATATACTTTACCTGTGGTAAAGTTATTGCGCTTAGTCATATGAGTACGAATGAAACGCTCATAGTGACCTAAATCTAAATCGGTTTCAGCACCATCGTCTGTAACGAATACTTCACCATGCTGGATAGGGCTCATAGTACCCGGATCGATATTAATATACGGATCCAATTTCATCATTGTGACTTTTAAGCCACGGGCTTCTAAAATAGCGGCGAGTGATGCTGCTGCAATACCTTTACCTAGGGATGAGACCACCCCTCCAGTCACAAAAACGTACTTAGTTGTCATACTGAACCTGAAGTTGTTAGGGATAAATGGGTATTATTGAATATATACCAGAAGGGATGACATTATAAACAAATCCCCTCCATCCCACAATGTTGACAAGTATAGCATTAGCAAATTTCTATAACTGTGCGACAGATCAAATGTTGTAATTTTATTTCACTTTTTGCCACATAAGCTCTAATTCGCTTGAAGAACAATTACTTACATACTTACCATTCTGTAATGCAAGTACTTCTACCTGTCGAAATCTTTTTTCAAACTTTTCATTTGCCTTACGAAGAGCTTGCTCTGGGTCTTGCTTTAAGTGCCGAATAACATTCACCACAGAGAACAACAAATCACCCAGTTCTTCTTCTAACTTAGCGATATTGATAACCGCAGCATCTGCCTCTTCAACGACCTCGTCAACCTCCTCATAAACCTTTGATAATGCATGCTTATAATTTTCAAAATCAAATTTAACATCAGCCGCACGCTGCTGGATTTTGGCCGCTCTCACCAAGGCTGGCAACGCTTTGGGGATATTGTCTAGTGCACTGTGTGGCGCCGTTTTATTATGACTTTTCAGTCTTTCTTTAGACTTTTGTTTCTGCCACGCAGCCACAACATCGGATTTTTTTTGTAGTTTTATTTCATCGAAAATGTGCGGGTGGCGCTGTATTAATTTATAGGCAAGCTGGTCAATAATGTCATCAAAACTAAATAATGCCTGCTCTTGGCCTAATTTTGTATAATAGAGAACATGGTAAAGCAAATCGCCTAATTCTCCCTCTAGCCCTAAAAGGTCGTCATTCTCAATTGCATCGACGACTTCATAGGCCTCTTCGAGGGTAAATTTCGTTATTGAAGCGAAATTTTGTTGTAAATGCCAAGGGCAACCTGTATCTGGATTACGTAATTGATCAACCATGTGACGTAAATCATCAATCGTGTACTTTTCTTTCAAAATAAGTCCTATTAATTCATTTTTATAAACAAATACCTCAGTTCAGTGAAGTATACGATAGACAAGTAATAACGGCCTCATTTTGATGTCTATATCGCCGATACTAAAACTATGCTTGATGATCACGAGGGGATTGCTCAATTTGTAATTGAATGGGTGAAAAAAGATCGACTAAATGTCTAAAGCGAGACAATCCGATGACACTTGCACCTCTCTATTATCAATCTATCTATGATTTTGCCCCAATGAGCATAGTGAGCAGAGCGTGAACCATGACTTGTGGATGTAACAGTGAAAATGTTAAAAGGTAAAATGACAAAGGACTCCTTAATATCTAATTTTAGTCCTGCTATATCCGCCTCAACTTGGCATAATTGTTGGCATCTACTCTCACCTTCTATTTGGTAAGTATTTTTAATATTACGCAGTAATTTATAAATCTCAGCTTCAAATTCGACGTGAGAATAGAAAAAGTGAGCTAATTCTTTGTTGCTCAGGAGTGATTGTGCAAAATCGACATCAACACGAAATTTTTCTTTTTTATTACATATAGTGATGAGTAGATCGTCACACGCTGATTTATGCTCATCGTAAAATAGGGCTTCTTTACCGTAGTGGAGTTTATACTGCACATCCATATATTTTTCAACAGCATCAATGCAACTGAAAGCCACAACTTCAAGTTGTTTAAATACAGGAAACCCGACGAACGCAGCAATAACAGTACCGATAACAGCAACAAGACTAAATACTAGATAAAATGTATTGTTATTAAAATCGATATTGGTTCCAACTAGAATACCGTTGCATACCAGTAATGCGCTGTAAAAAAAGATAGTTTTATCATTAAAAGTGTCAGCCACGCCCTGTGATTGCTAAGGCCTAAAATGCACTGTATAACAAACATGATAACAATATTTAATATCGCAAAGATAAAAAAATCTTATAATAAAAACCATATTATCACACTAAACCAACCAAGTAGACTAGTCGGTGATAACGTGACAACACTTTTTTCAGGTCATTGTATAAAAAAGAATAATGCAGAATACCGGGCTTCTGCCTATCTTAACCGCTTCGCATAGATAACACCCTTCACCTGACCCATACGATTGAGCAGGTGACTTAAGGTATCGATATTATAAAGCTCTATATGGATCTCTAAGGTTGCCGTCTGTTGCTTCGGATCGGTGCGGGTATTCATCCCCGCCACATGGATACGATCGTTGGCAAAGATAGTGGTCAGATCGCGTAACAAGCCGCTACGATCACTGGCATGCACCACGAGGGTAACCCGGTAACCGCCAGTAAAATCATCACCCCAAACGGCTTCAATAACACGCTCCGGTTGCCGATTACTCAATTCAGCATATTGTAAACAGCCCTGGCGATGAATTGAAATACCGCGACCCTGAGTAATATACCCCACAATTTCATCACCCGGTATCGGTTGACAGCACTTGGCGATATGTGTCATTAAGTTACCCACACCTTCCACCACAATATGATCTTTGTTGCGTTTTTTCTTGGTCTGATTTTGTGATTTCTGTACCTGCTGGTCAACCAGCTCTAGTGCCCGTTTATCTTCTTCTTCTGCACTCGGCTGTAATAGCTGCAGCTTAATATGGTTAAGCACCTGATTTAGGCGGGCATCACCGCTACCGACTTGCGCAAGCAAATCATCGATAGTATTGGCATTAAAGCGATCAAAAGCACAACTCGCATCAGCCAGATTGAGTCCAAGTTTATGCAGTTCAGCCTCAAGTAAGTCTTTACCTGACACTACATTTTTATCACGATCGAGGCGTTTGAAATAGGTTGTTATCTTGCCCCGCGCACGCGCCGATTTAATATAGCCGAGGTTGGGTAATAGCCAATCCCGACTAGGATTCGGATTTTTCTGGGTAATGATCTCGATCTGATCGCCTGTTTGCAGCTCATAGGTAAAGGGCACAATGCGTCCACTGATCTTGGCACCAATGCAGCGGTGTCCCACCATACTATGTACATAATAAGCAAAATCGAGTGGCGTGGCCCCCTGCGGCATATCAACCACATCCCCTTTGGGGGTGAAGACATAGACGCGATCATCAAATACCTGACTGCGTAACTCATCGACCAAGCTGCCACTTTCTGCCATATCATCCTGCCAGGCGAGTAGTTTACGCAACCAGGCAATTTTCTCTTCATGGCTGCCTTTTTTACTGGTATCGGCTCCCTCTTTATAGCGCCAGTGTGCTGCGACCCCCAACTCTGCATCATCATGCATCTGCTTGGTCCGGATCTGAATCTCTACCGGTTTTTTTTCATCACCCACAGTCACTACGGTGTGAATAGACTGGTAGCCGTTAGCCTTTGGGTTGGCAACATAATCATCAAATTCACTCGGGATTGGTCTGTATAGAGTATGGATAACACCGAGTGCGGCATAACAATCTTGTAATTCTGCTGCGATCACCCGTACCGCCCGCACATCATATAAACCCGAGAAATCCAGGTTTTTTTTCTGCATCTTTTTCCAGATACTGTAGATATGCTTAGGCCGCCCATAAACTTCGACCTTGGCGCCTGTGGCCTCAACGCCTTGCTTGACCTGGCGAACAAAAGAATCGATAAACTCTTCCCGATCAATGCGGCGCTCATGCAGCAGTTTGGCAATTTTTTTATATGTTTCAGGGTGTGAATAACGAAAAGAAAGATCTTCTAATTCCCATTTTAGCTGGCCGATCCCCAACCGGTTAGCTAACGGCGCGTAGATATCAGAAATTTCTTTGGCCGCGAGTACCCGCTCTTCTTCACTGGCATTTTTAACATCACGCAGGTGACAGATCCGCTCAGCTAATTTGATCACGATAACGCGCACATCATCAACAATCGCCATCAACATTCGACGCAGATTATCCACTTGATTTTCAGAAGGTTTTTGTGACTTAGCTTGCAGAGTACGGATCGCATCCATTTCTACAACTGCAATTAACAGCTGGGCCAGGCTAGTACCAAAGAGGACTTCGACCTGTTCTATTTCATATAGCTTAGCGTCGAAAAATGGATACAGTAACGCTACCTTCAAGGTTTCCATATCCATGTCCATGGTCATTAATATTTCAACCATTTCCACACCATAAGCCAGTAGTGCCAGGATCTCAGGTAAAGGGCTATCTTCTACAGCCGATGATGCACGAGTGCCAAGCATTTTCTTTGACACCAATTGTGTATATAACTCAAATAATTCCGCTTGCTCTGGCGCGCTGAGTGCCAGCGAAGACGTCCAAATTTTCGCATCAAAATCTTCTGGGTTGGTCAAATGAGAATCACGTACCGCAACCATGTTCTAATTCCTAAACAAGATTAAACCAAAAATACAGGTTAAACACGCTCAAAAAGAGCCATTGATTCCACATGTCCGGTTTGCGGAAACATGTCAATCATGCCCAAGCGCGTTAACTTATAATGTTTTTCCATCAACAATTTCGAGTCTCTCGCTAATGTTGCTGGATTGCAAGATACATAGACAATTTTCTTTGCTTTAAGTTTATGTAAATATTGCACAGTTTCTGCCGCGCCAGCACGAGCGGGATCCAGCAATACTTTATCAAAATTGCGCTTTGCCCAAGGCAATAGAGAAAAGTCAGTTGATAAATCAGCTTGATTAAATGTGACATTATCAATCTGATTCGCTGTCGCATTGACCTGCGCCTGACGTACCATCTCATCAATACCCTCGACACCGACAACAGAATAACATTGCTGCGCCATAGGTAAGCTAAAGTTACCAACACCACAGAACAGATCTAATACCCGGTCATCAGGCGTAAGATCGAGCCAATCAATCGCTTGTCGCACCATTTTATCATTAACCGCTGGGTTTACCTGGATAAAATTCCCTGGTGTAAAGCTAAGCTTAAATTCACCATCGAGCAAATTATACCAAGTGTCTGCGCTTTGCTCTGATACCTTAGTAACGGATAGCTTAATGACAATATCTGGCTGTGGTTGTAAGTAAATATCTAGATTATGTTCACTCGCAAACGATTGTAATAAAAGTTTATCTGTATCTTTCAGCGGTGTTAAAATACGGAATAAACAGATCGCACCGGATTCAACAGCAAACAGTTCAATATGTCCGATATCACGCCGGATTTTTAATTCATTGATGAGTCTGCGCAACGGCTTTATCAGATCTGCAAGTACAGGATCTAATACTGGACACTGTTCTATAGCGACTAATGATTTACTGTGTTTTTGTCGGAAGCCAAATACCAACTGTTTCAATTTGCGATCAAACATCACACTTAATCTTGCCGTACGGCGATAATGCCACGCCTGCGATAAGATTGGCTCTGCCAATTGCATATCGGTACTTTGATTAAAGTTTTGCAACAGACTAAGTAATGCAGCTTGTTTGTAATCAACCTGATCAGCACCCGTCAGCGTTTGTAGGCTACAACCTCCGCAGCTGGCGTAATGTGAACAGGTCGGTTGAATGCGTTTTTCCGATGGGGTGAGTACTTTACGCAGTACCGCTTTGGCATACTGTTTTTTCTGCTCAATAATATTAACCGAAACACGTTCACCGGGTAGTGCATCAGCGACAAATACCGCTTTCCCCTCAATTCGGCCAAAGCCTAGCCCTTGATGGTCTAACTTTTCAATAGTGACCTCGACCGCTTTCTTGGGCGTTTTATTAACTTTTTGTGCTTTAAAAATTTGGGCCATATTGATATACAACTATTGTCTATGTCATCATTAAGGTTATTATTCTAACCTGCTTTCTCGTTTTATACTTGAAATATGCCCAAAAAACTTGGAAATCAGAGTTTAGAAACTCGTCCAGATAGCCATATTCAGGTTTTCTTGTCGGTAATCATCGGTCTTTCCTAGCAAAATCTATCATACAGACATTGTTTGGGTATAATGACGCCTTCACCTGATTGCTTTAAACCAGCGCTAATAAGATGAATTTATGACTAAATATGGGCTCCGTGCCAAAGTGATGTCGCTAACGATTTTACCTACTATTTTGATAGGTACGCTCTTAGCGGGCTATTTCACCTTTAACCGCTACCAGCAGTTAGAGACTGTACTCATCGAACAGGGTATCAATATTATTGAGCCTCTCGCTATTGCCAGCGAATATGGCATGGTAAAAAACAGTCGCGAGTCATTAAAAAAGCTACTTGGCTTAACACACCGTAAATTTGCGCCAACAATCAAAAGTATCGCTATCTTTGATACCAATAATAAACTCTTCGTCACCAGTAACTACCACCGTAATTTCTCGGTGTTAAAAAATCATAATCAAGCGATCTTACCAGAGACAACTCAAGTTGAAGTACTCGATGATTATATTATTTTACGTTCTCCTATCATCGCTGAAATTGACGATACCAGTTTTCCCCAGAACCTGGAAAACCCAGAACACATTCTTGGTTATCTCTCTATTCAGCTGATCCGTGATAAAGCAATTTTACTGCAATACCGCGATACCACTGTGTCAGTATTTATCGTATTACTGGGTATTTTTACCGCCCTGATATTTTCTTGGCGGCTGGTCAAAAATGTGACCCAACCAATAACCGATATGGTTAAAGTGGTCGACCGAATCAGAGAGGGTCGATTAGATGCCCGGGTAAGTGGTGAACACACTGGCGAGTTAGCGCTACTCAAAAACGGTATAAACTCGATGGCAAAGTCATTGTCTGCCTACCATGAAGAGATGCAACAAAACATTGATCAAGCAACGTCGGATCTGCGTGAGACACTGGAGCAGATTGAGATCCAGAATATAGAATTAGACATGGCGAAAAAACGAGCTCAGGCTGCAGCCCGAGTTAAATCAGAATTTCTTGCTAATATGAGTCATGAATTAAGAACGCCACTCAACGGCGTTATTGGTTTCTCACGCCAGCTACTCAAAACATCACTCAGTCCCAATCAAACAGATTATCTACAAACTATTGACAAATCGGCCAACAACCTGCTTAGCATTATTAATGACATTCTCGATTTTTCAAAACTAGAAGCAGGAAAACTAACCTTAGAACAGATCCCTTTTAACCTGCGCGATACGCTTGAAGAAGCCGCGATTCTACTCGCGCCAACTGTGCATGATAAAGGCTTGGAATTATCGCTGTATGTTGATAAAAATGTGCCGAATGGCATTATTGGTGACCCCTTCCGCTTCCAGCAAGTGATCACCAATCTTCTCGGCAATGCGATTAAATTTACCGAAAACGGCAATATTGATATTCATGTTGAACTACTTGAAAGTAGCAACAATAGTGTCACCATAGAAACCAGTATTCGAGACACAGGGATTGGCATTTCAGAACAACAGCAGGCGCAATTATTCGAAGCATTTAATCAGGCTGATACCAGTATCTCACGCCGTTATGGCGGCACTGGATTAGGGTTAGTTATTACCCAACGCCTGGTCGAGTTTATGGGCGGGGCGATCTCGCTTGACTCAAACTTAGGCGAAGGTTCAAACTTTAGTTTCTCGCTACAATTCAAAATCACGTCCAGTGCCCTATCAGAACCTCTGCCAATAGCAGGGTTTAAAGGCAAGCAAGTATTGCTGTATGAGCCAGATAACTATTCTGCCCGCGCTCTCATTTCACTCCTCAAAAGCTGGGGGCTGGATGTGCTGCATTGTACCAACGATGCGCAATGGCACCATTATATCAAGCAGCCTTATCACTGTGTTATCATTGCTCAAAGTGACGAGAGCAATCTCACACCTATGTACGATAAAATGAGTTTATGCCACGATCGACGAGCAGCGGTAGTGGTACTCATCAACTCTTCTGATCCGTGTTTACAGGAAGACATTATCCGTACAGGGGCAAAGCATTGTCTGAGTAAGCCCTGCAACCATCGAAAACTGGTGAATGCGCTCGCCTATCTCGATAAGCAAGCGCTGTTGCCGACGCCGAAATTGAAAATTGAAAAACCAAAGTCTAAGATTAATCTCTCAATTCTGGCTGTGGACGATAATCCAGCCAACCTCAAACTGATTGGCGCGATGCTGGCCGATTCAGTCACCCACATTGAAACCTGCTCGAACGGTTCAGAAGCTGTTGAAAAAGCGAATAGGATGGACTTTGATATCATTTTCATGGATATTCAAATGCCAATTATGGATGGTATTACCGCCTGTAAGTCAATCCGTGCGGGCACCCGAAACCAGGCAACACCCATCATTGCCGTTACTGCCCACGCCATGAGCGGAGAGCGAGATCGATTACTGAGTAAAGGCATGGATGATTATCTCACCAAGCCCATCGATGAAACTATCTTAAAACGCATTCTACAGCAATGGAGCAGTACCGCGCATCATGACTCAACAATTCAGAACCATATTTTGGACTGGCCACTCACCCTAGAGCGGTCAATGGGTAAAGAAGATCTCGCGGTCGATATGCTGCAAATGTTCGTCAATACCATTCCAGAAGTAGCAAATCACTTGGAACAGGCATTGGCAAGAAAATTATCCCGTTCTGAATTTAAGAAGGTCATCCACAAATTCCACGGTGGCGCAGCTTGCTGCGGTGTCGTACCGATCCAAAAACTGGCGGATCAGATTGAGCGTTCCCTGCGTAAAGGCGCTGATATTGAAGATGTTGAACCAGAGATCTTTGAACTACAGGAAGCGTTAGAGACAGTGGTGAAGGAGGCACAGCCCTATTTATCATAAAATAGTGCCATAGCCTATATCATCGACCTAGACACAGCCTGTGTCCGATTTGATATTTAGGACGGATCATGGTCATAAAAAAAGGAGCCTGTGGCTCCTTTTTCATCAATAACAAGATCACTTACTTCGTATAAGTGGTATTACGCGCATCTTGCATGATGAGATACATATCTTTTACAGCTTTCGCCAAACCATCAAAGGCAGCTCGCGCAATAATTGCGTGGCCAATATTCAACTCAAAAATTTCAGGGATAGCCGCTATCGGTTGCACGTTATGATAGTGCAGGCCATGTCCAGCATTCACCTTTAAACCGGCATTATGCGCATAACTAACACCAGCAGCAATCTTCTTCAGCTCTGACTGTTGTTCAGTCTCAGTTTTAGCATCTGCGTAAGCGCCAGTATGCACTTCAATATAAGTCGCACCCGTTGCGACCGCTGCGTCAATCTGCTCTTTATCAGCATCGATAAACAGAGACACCTGAATGCCTTCTGCAACCAACTGAGTCACAGCGCGTTTGATTTTAGCGACCTGGCTTACCACGTCTAAACCACCTTCAGTGGTCAGCTCTTCACGTTTTTCCGGTACTAGGCAGACAAACTCTGGTTTAACATCACAGGCAATTGCAACCATTTCATCCGTGACGGCTATTTCTAAATTCATCCGAGTCTGAATTGTTTCTTTCAATACGCGCACATCACGATCTTGGATGTGACGGCGATCTTCCCGCAAGTGGACAGTGATACCATCCGCACCATTTAATTCAGCGACAGATGCAGCATGAACAGGATCGGGAAACGTGGTGCCACGTGCTTGACGGATTGTAGCGATATGGTCAATGTTGACCCCTAAAAAGATCTTATTCACGGTTAATTCCTTTATTGATAAATAGCTCGCGGCTCTTCAATGGTTTATTACCTAAATAGGGTAGCAAAATTTGCCGACAAAAACGTTTGGCAGCCAACAAATTTTCATCATCAAACTGTCTTTGTTCAAAAGCCAACAGATCTTTGCCCCAAAATGAGTTGTCGACGGCAACTTTGTAAATAGAAGAAACCACGCCTACGTTTGTGACATATTTATACATACGTTCTGGATGCACAGGTAACATAGTGTCGGCACAGTAGCTGAGAGAACCGATATTACCTAAACATTGCATTAAATCGAGTTCAAATTCACGTAATAAGGGCTCCATTGGTGCTTGCTTTGCCAGTGCCAGTAACGCATCCTGATAGCGAGAAAATAAGGCGGGGTATGGGAGTTCATTCGCCAGTAACCGATAGAGTAATTCATTCAGATAAAAACTGGCAAATAGACGGCGGCCAGTCAGGGGTAATGTATTTGATACCGCTTCAACCTGACGCATCGATTTTAATCCGCTGCGCCCGACAAAAGCAATATTAAGCAGTGTAAAAGGCTGCAGAATCGCACTTTGGCTATTTTTCCGGCCCCGTCCGGCCCGCGCTACCAAGGATATTCTACCGTCATTAACAGTGAAAATATCAATCAGTAGGCTCGACTCCTTAAAGGGCCGGCTATGGAGCACAAAGGCATTCTGCAAGTCCATGCAATAAGACTAATTACACTTCGTCTCCGTAACCTAAGCTACGAAGTGCACGCTCATCATCCGCCCAGCCAGATTTAACTTTCACCCAGCATTCTAGGAATACCTTATTATCAAACAAGGTTTCCATATCTCGTCGGGCTTCAGTCCCAATCGTTTTTAGTTTAGCGCCTTTGTTACCAATAACCATACGCTTTTGCGTGTCACGCTCAACTAGGATCAGGGCATTAATATGAAAAGTGCCATTTTCACTGACCTTGAACTGCTCAATTTCGACGGTGGTCGAGTAAGGTAACTCTTGGCCGGTAAAACGCATCAACTTTTCGCGGATAATTTCAGAAGCCATGAACCGTGAAGAACGGTCCGTGACATAATCTTCCGGAAAATAAAAATCACCTTCCTGCAATTGCTGACTACAAATACCACGCAACATCTCGATATTGGTGCCTTTGGTCGCCGAGATAGGGATAATTTCTGTAAAATTAAATTTTTCGGCCAACGCCTGCAGGTGTGGCATTAATTCCACTGCCTTATCTTTAATCGCATCGGTTTTATTCACCGCGAGATAGATTGGGCACTTAATATCGCGTAATTTATTCAGCACCATCTCGTCATCGTCAGTCCAACGGGTACCGTCAACGACAAATATTACTGCATCAACATCAATATCTTTTAGTGAGCTGCTTGCAGCACGGTTCATCAAGCGGTTAATCGCGCGCTTTTCATCAATGTGCAGACCCGGCGTATCGACATACACCGTTTGACGGTTTCCTTCGGTATCAATCCCCAGAATACGGTGACGCGTCGTTTGCGGCTTACGTGAGGTAATACTTACCTTCTGGCCTAAAATTCGATTGAGTAAGGTTGATTTTCCCACATTCGGGCGCCCTACAATAGCTACAAAGCCGCTATAAGTCATATCACTCATTGTAATTGCTCCAATGCTCTTTGAGCTGCTTCTTGTTCTGCTTTACGACGACTAGTACCTTTACCTGTAACAGGTTGCTCTAGACCCGCAATAACGCAATGAATAGTGAACTCTTGATTATGAGCTTCACCTTTAACTTCCACCACTTGATAGAGAGGAAGTGCTTGCTTACGTCCTTGCAGCCACTCTTGTAGTTGAGTTTTGGCATCCTTTTGACCAATGCCTGGTTCTATTGCCGCTAAACGCGTCGCATACCAAGCCAAGACACGTTCACGTGTTTCTGAGATGTCACTGTCTAGGTACATAGCGCCAATCAAGGCTTCTACAGTATCGGCAAGAATAGATTCTCGACGGAAACCGCCGCTTTTTAGCTCGCCGGGGCCTAAGATTAGGCAGTCACTGAGTTCAAATTCTCGGGCTAATTCAGCAAGCGTTAAACCTTTAACCAAGGTAGCACGCATGCGGCTAAGATCACCTTCTGGTACGTCAGGAAATTGCTTAAATAATGCGTCAGAGATAATGAACCCTAATACCGAATCACCGAGAAATTCAAGACGTTCATTGTGCTTATAATAAGCACTACGATGAGTAAGCGCTTGTTGCAATAAGCCATCATTCTTATACTGATAACCTAATACTGTTTGTAACTTTTCTAATAAAATTGTCATAATTTATTTTAATTTGCCAATACGACTAAAACGTATACCGGTTGGGATCCAACCTGGTAATACAGAATCGGGATCACGTTCAAATTCAAAGCTGGTCCAAATGAAAACCGCTTTACCAACTAGATTTGCATCAGGGACAAAACCCCAAAAACGGCTATCTGCACTATTATCACGGTTATCACCCATGACGAAATAATGCCCTTGCGGTACAACCCACTCATAATGTGCAGTCGGCGGTGCATCTTGCTGATAAAAGCGTCCAGCATTATCAGGACGGCGCGGGTTGATTAAAATATTATGTTCAACATCCCCTAGCTGCTCCGTATACTGCTGTAATTCCACCATTTGATCTTTAAACTTGCCAATCTCAACCAAGCTTAAATCAAGTTTTTTGTACCCGCTGCAATCTGTTCCCGAACATGCTTCTTGAATAAATACTTTTTTTCCACGATACGCAATACGATCGCCCGGTAGCCCCACCACACGCTTGATATAATCGATCGTAGGCTGAGGCGGGTATTTAAAGACGGCAACATCACCGCGTTCAGGCTCACCCGTCTCCACTAACTTAGATCTAAATACTGGATCCTTAATACCGTAGGCAAATTTTTCCACCAGAATAAAATCACCCACCAACAAAGTGGGCATCATAGAACCTGATGGGATCTGAAACGGTTCATAAAGAAAAGAACGCAATATCATTACCGCAGCGATAACAGGAAAAATCGATTTTGCGTTTTCCACAATAACCGATTCCTGGCCCAATTTTTGAATTGCTTCAGCTGGAATATCCGCTTTCGACGTCGCCAACGCGACTTTTTCAGCCCGCGCTTTTTCCCAGATTAATTTATCCAAGGCCCAGATAATACCGCTGACCAGTGTTACCAGTACCAGTATCAGTGAAAAATAGGTTGCCATATATTCTTAGTCCTTTCCGATATGCAACACGGCTAAGAAGGCTTCTTGAGGAACTTCCACGTTACCCACCTGCTTCATCCGTTTTTTACCATCCTTCTGTTTCTGAAGGAGTTTTTTCTTACGACTTATATCACCACCATAACATTTTGCGATCACGTTTTTACGCATCTGCTTCACGGTACTACGGGCAATAACTTGCGAGCCGATCACAGCTTGAATTGCAATATTGAACATTTGACGCGGGATCAGCTCTTTCATCTTCTCAACTAACAGGCGTCCACGGTTCATTGAGTTATCACGGTGGGTGATCATCGCTAACGCATCAACCCGATCGCTGTTAATCAATACATCTACGCGTACCATATCGGCCGGCGAAAAATACTTAAAATTATAATCGAGAGAAGCATAACCACGGCTGGTTGATTTTAAGCGATCGAAGAAGTCCATGACCACTTCACCCATCGGGATCTCGTAGGTTAAGGCGACTTGCTTACCGTGGTAATCCATTTTAGTTTGCATTCCACGTTTATCGACACACAAGGTGATCACATTACCCAGGTATTCTTGCGGCACTAAAATGTTACATTCCGCAATAGGCTCCCGGATCTCTTCGATATCATTAATAGCAGGCAGTTTGGCCGGGCTATCAACATAAATGACGTCGCCTTTTTTGGTTTCAACTTCATACACTACTGTCGGTGCGGTAGTGATCAACTCGAGATCATATTCACGTTCTAGACGCTCCTGAACGATCTCCATGTGTAGCAAGCCTAAGAAACCACAACGGAAGCCAAAGCCCAGTGCAGTAGAACTTTCTGGTTCATAAAATAATGAGGCATCGTTTAGGCTTAGTTTACCTAACGCATCACGGAATGCTTCATAATCGTCTGAGCTAATCGGGAACATACCCGCATAAACCTGCGGTTTTACTTTACTAAAACCAGGAACGGGTTTATCGGCCGGACGACGGGTATTAGTCAGCGTATCACCCACTGGCGCACCAAGAATATCCTTAATACCGCAGATCACATACCCTACTTCGCCACAATTTAGGATACCAGTCTCTGTTTGTTTCGGCGTAAAGATACCTACCGAGTCAACCAGGTGAGACTGACCTGTAGACATCACAGTGATCTTGTCACCTTTACGTAGCACACCATTAGAAATACGGACCAGTGATACCACTCCCTGATAGTTATCGAACCAGGAGTCAATAATAAGTGCCTGTAATGGCGCTTCGATGCTGCCTTCACTTGGCGCTGGAATTTGCTTTACAATAGTCTCCAGTACATCTTCGATACCGAGGCCAGTTTTGGCGGAACAACGTGTCGCTTCCATCGCGTCGATACCAATAATATCTTCGATCTCTTCAGCTACACGATCGGGATCGGCGGCAGGCAAATCAATTTTATTTAAGATCGGCACAACTTCCAGATCCATATCAAGCGCGGTATAACAGTTGGCAAGGGTTTGAGCTTCCACCCCTTGACCAGCGTCGACGACAAGTAAAGCACCCTCACAAGCCGCTAATGAACGAGACACCTCGTAGCTGAAGTCCACGTGTCCCGGTGTATCAATAAAGTTTAGTTGGTAAGTTTCACCATCTTTGGCTTTATAATTCAGGGTTACGCTTTGTGCTTTAATTGTAATACCACGCTCTTTTTCAATATCCATTGAATCTAGAACTTGTGCTGCCATTTCACGGTTTGACAAACCGCCACAGAATTGAATTAAACGATCTGATAATGTTGATTTACCGTGATCGATGTGGGCAATAATTGAAAAATTACGTATGTGCTTCATGGGTTAGACGCTGTCCAATACTTAGATAGATATGAAACTTGACCAAAGGCGGATTTTAACGGATTTAGGGGATGACTGCTATCTTTGAATTACTTTTAATCTGCACGCCATTGGCCGATAGCCTCGTGCCCAACAACAACGCCCAGCATTTTTGGTTTAAAATCAAAGCGTTGATCGAATTTAACGCTTAACTTTCGGGTGCAATTAAAACCAATGTAGCCCCCTGCAAAAGCCGTTAAAATGGTAAGCCATTCACCGTCAAGCTGTAAGGCCAGTGATAGGGAGTGCCCCAAGCCAGTTCCTATTAGGATCGCAGCTAAGGGTAACAAATATACTAACATAGCACTGGTGATAATGTTTTTTTCTCTCAAACCCACTTCAATTTTGTCGCCGACCATCACAGCTGCCGTTTTAGTGACAATAAAGCGATGACTACGTTGAGGAAATGCTTTAGCCACAGTACCAGTACCACAATTCTCACTGGCATGGCAATGATTGCAGGCAGAGTGACTTTCACACTGTACCGTGACCTGATCACCAATGATACTTTTAACTACAGCCGTTTCAATAATCATACCAGTGGTCTACCTTAATAATACTAATAGGCTAGCTTGTGCAAAAAAGCTAGTTCGCAATATTTCGGATCACTGAGCTGGCAATTCGTTTTGCCGTATCTACAGGCACTTCACCTACAACTACAACCTCAACGTCGTCTGTTATTTTAGATTGTAAACTAATTTGCCCTGAAACACCTAATCCTTGACTTAAGCTGCCTGCTTTAGGATTGGTATTAATATAGATAGATATATCCACAAGACCATCAGTAAATTGCATATAATCGATTGTTTGCTCAATGCCTGAAATTTGGTGCTTATTGCTTACCATGAGTTTAAAACCGCTCGGCAACCAAGATGCAAGCCATTCAGCATCAGCGGGGTCCGGTGCAGTGGGATTACTTTTGGTCGACGTTAACACCGCTGGCAACTCAACAGAATTAAGTTTTTCTAACCACGGGCTTATGTCAGGAAATTGATATAATGATATCGCCATGATTTGATACACAACTTCGCCACTATCTTTGATCATATCAATCCGGAGCGGTAAATTCGTCTTTAGATCTATCCAAATCAAATAACCAAAGCGATATTTATCATTCGGTACTACCCGTACAACCTGGCTTAATCGACCAGTAACCCGGGAGCGCCCACCAACATAAATAGCTTGATATTGACTGTCTTCAACCGTTAACGCTGTCTCCATCAAATTAAATAGCAGCCCCGGGATCGCGACCGACGACAAGGAATAGGCTTGCTGTTCCGGCTCAAAGAAACTCGTTACATCACCGCGTTGCAAATACTCTCGAGGATTACCATTAAGCGATAACAGGTGGCCAACTGATACTCCCTCTACCACCCCATGGCTATAGCGCATTGGGGTAATACGGCCTTTCTCAATTTCAACATAGGATAAATCGTAATTTAACTGTTTAAAAGCAATTTTCATGTTATCAAGCAGCGCGTCCGCAGACAGCTCAGAACTCTGCGCCGTTGGCACCAACAACATACAAAACAGTACCAAAAAACTCATACTTTTCTTGATCATTACATCCCGGCCATTATTGTAAATGCGTTTTTATACATTAATATTTCAGATTCATTTTTACATTATTACTGAATTCGTTTTTGCAGTTGGTGATCAAGCACAAATGCATTGATACGGCGCACTTGTTTCACCTTCTCTTCATCAGTAAACCCATGCTTAACTTGGCGTGTATCTGGTGACTCAATACTTAAACTCACCGGCGCAGCCATTCCCGCAAACGGCATCACATTCAGCGCTGGTTCGAACCCAGGTGTTGATTGCACATCAGAATTACTGTACTGCACACCAGTGATCACCACCACAGCCGCAGAGGCTGCAATCGCCAGTTGTCCGCCAGCTTTTAGCCATGGCTGTACAAATTTCTGATAGAAGGAACTGTCATTGGCACTTTCTTGCCGCACAGCTTCGTGGCGTACACTTTCTCGACTTAAATGGTGAACAGGCTCCTGAGCAATAGCGTCCATTATCAAACTGGTTAAGTCCAGATCCACCGTTTCTGGCGTCTCACCGCGCATGACATCACCAATCATATGATAATGCTGCCAACTCGATGATGACAATTCATCCTGACTCAATTCATCGAGTAAAACTGTATCGACATTCTCATTATCTACCAGGGCAGATAAACATTCTTTATCTATCATAATTAAATACCTAAAATTTACTCATCCGGAATTAATACCAAAACCTTACTGCTGAAGCAGGGGCTTTAATTTCACTTCAATCGCCTCGCGGGCGCGAAAAATACGAGAACGAACAGTTCCTACCGGGCAGTCCATCACGATACTAATATCGTCATAACTCATCCCTTCCATTTCACGCAATGTTATCGCGGTACGTAATTCATCAGGTAATCCATCTATCACTGAAAAAATAACGGTTCTCATCTCTTCCGCTAAAATTAACCGTTCCGGTGTTGATGACTCACGCATGGCATCATTGCCATCGTAAAACTCAGCATCCGCCGCATCAATATCGTTAGCAGGTGGCCGTCGACTCTGTGCAATCAAATAATTTTTAGCTGTATTACTGGCGATACGATACAGCCAGGTATAAAAAGCACTATCACCACGAAAATTAGGCAACGCTCGATATGCTTTAATAAATACTTCCTGCGTAACATCGGCAATGTCACCACTGGCTGAGACATATCTTGAGATAAGATTCGACACTTTTTGCTGGTATTTAGTCACCAATAAATTAAACGCGGCTTTGTCGCCGGCTTGAACTCGCTCAACTAATTGCAAGTCCGTTTCTTTTGCACTCATTAGTAACTCATTACCTCTTATTATTCTTATGAAACTAGCATTACTAATGCGTAATTTTAAGACTGCGGTATATAAATAAAGTTCGGAATAAAACCAAATAACTAAAAATAAATCAAAATAAATCAAAATACCTTTTTATTGCATAGGCATTAGAGCATATAATGCCCTAATTCAAGTAAATCATAAATAGAATTCTACATATAGAGCGTCAACTATGAGCACAAATGCGGAATACCAAAGCGATGTACTGATTATCGGCAGTGGTGCCGCAGGTCTCTCACTCGCACTTAAACTTGCAGATCATGTCACTGTCACCGTACTAAGTAAAAGTAGTATCACCGAAGGTTCCACCCTTTATGCGCAGGGTGGCATTGCTGCCGTTTTTGATGAGTCTGACAGTGTTGAACGTCATGTAGCAGATACACTGGTTGCGGGCGCGGGACTGTGCAATGAAGATACGGTGAAGTTTACCGCTAGCGGTGCGGCTGCGAGCATGAACTGGCTTATCGATAAAGGCACGCCGTTTGACCAAGTTGAAGATAGCAACGGCAAGCAACAATATCATTTAACCAAAGAAGGTGGCCACAGCCATCGCCGGATCCTTCACGCTGCGGATGCCACTGGCAAAGTAGTGCAAACAACACTCATCGAAAACGTAGAACAACATCGCAACATTACCCTGATGGAACGCTTTAACGCCGTCGATTTGATCTCAACGAAACAGCTAAATCAGGCTACCAACCGCATCATTGGCGCTTATGTATGGAATCGAGAAGCAGAAAAAGTTGAAGTCATAAAAGCCCGATTTGTTATCCTTGCCACTGGCGGTGCCAGTAAAGTTTATCAATATACCAGTAATCCCGATGTATCTAGCGGCGATGGTATCGCGATGGCATGGCGAGCGGGTTGCCGTGTAGCAAACATGGAGTTCAACCAATTTCATCCGACTTGCTTATTTCACCCAGATGTTAAAAATTTCCTTCTCACTGAAGCATTACGCGGGGAAGGAGCCTACCTGTGCCACGCTGACGGCACCCGCTTTATGCCTAACTTTGACAAACGCGCAGAATTAGCCCCCCGAGATATTGTGGCTCGTGCTATCGACTACGAAATGAAACGCTTAGGTACTGACTGTGTTTATTTAGATATCAGCCATAAACCGGCTGAGTTTATTATCAATCATTTCCCGACTATTTATGAGCGCTGCCTAAAACTGGGCATAGATATTACTACCGATCCTATCCCTGCCGTTCCCGCTGCGCACTATACCTGTGGTGGTGTGATGACAGATTTGACCGGACAGACCGACATGTGTGGCTTGTATGCGATTGGCGAAGTCGCTTACACTGGCTTACACGGAGCCAATCGTTTGGCCAGTAACTCTCTGCTCGAATGCGTAGTTTTTGCCCATGCAGCCGCGGATGACATTTTATCAAAACTGCAAACAGCCGATACCAACTATGCTATTCCGGCCTGGGATGAAAGCAAGGTAACAAACTCAGATGAAGAAGTGATTATCCAGCATAACTGGCACGAATTACGTTTATTTATGTGGGATTATGTAGGCATAGTTAGAACAACAAAACGTCTGGAACGGGCATTGCATCGCGTTAATTTGTTGCAGCAAGAAATTGATGAGTATTATAGTAACTTCCGGGTAAGTAACAACCTATTAGAATTAAGAAACTTGGTGACAGTGGCAGATCTGATCATCCGTAGTGCCTTAGAACGCAAAGAAAGTCGTGGCTTGCATTATACCTTGGACTATCCAGATCAAATTGAAAATCCGGAACCGACTATTTTAGGACCCGAGCAGTAAATTTATCAGTACCTCAACATTTTAAACACTTTCAAAGTGCGCCTAAGAAATGATTGAGGTACCGATAATGCACACTGCAGATTTTACCCTTTATCTTTTAATGACGATTTGATTTATCTTTTGATGACTTATCTTTTAATGACTTATCTTTTAATGAAAGTGTCAGAGTAAATTCAGCCACAGGTTCACTGCCCGTTGTATCTGGGCACGTAGCCGTCACCTTTATCGGCTTATTCAACCTTTCACCGGTACGTATCGCCTCTTGCACATAGCTATCAATCTCTAATCCCTGTTCACAGGTAAAGTAAGTATCGCCTTCGGCACGACGAAGAAAATTAACTTGCATGTCTTTCACTGCAAATGCAACATTTAGCCCTTTTAATTTGGTTTTATGTATACCCGCCAATAACCCCGCGCAATCCGCACCCGTGGTCAGCACGCCGACAAACATAGAGTTGAGGTGGTTTTTATTTCGTCTTTTAAAAGGGATCTTAATCGTGCAGATTTTATCATCAAGTTGGTGCACCGATGCTCTGACAAAAAATAATAGGGGTACTTTAGTCAGGGTAAACATGCGCAGAAGTAATGTATATTTGGTTTTTTCTGAAAATAAGTTAAGTAGCTTCATCCATTTAGCTCTCATTGTTGATATGTCCGAATGCCTAAGCTACCTCAAAATACCGAAATCAGCAAGTCGATAGGTGGTTTGAGTGGAGCATTAACTCAGCATTTTTACCGTTCTGATCAAGCGTCGATAATCTGGATCCGGAACCGCATCACGCATAATATAAATGGATTGGCAGCGCAGCCCTGCACTATTATTTTTATTACTATTACTTTTCAGTATCAGCACAATAAACATATCTGAACAACGGGATCGGGTAGTGATCTGCAGCAACTCGCCCTCTTCGACCAATTGAATGAAGCCACTGGTAAAATAAGTAAAAGAATATTGTTGCAGCCAATGACGGCGGCAGTGATAGCCACAAAGCACAGCAATGGTCACAGCGTAGACCAGCTGTAGCGGCAACATGCTCAACCAGTTCAATGTGAGCCATAATACCAGGCCATGTAATCCCACACACAGTAGGATCCAGGTCTTAGAAGGGACTAAAGTGAGTCTACACCTTAACTCGTGAGACAATCTTATCGACCATATAAGCGAGTTCGGGATCGGCACATTTTTCATGCCCCATAGCCCAGGCAAACAGTGTTGGATCTTCACCTTCCAGCAAGCGCTGGAAAATTAATTTATCTTGCAGCGACAGGTCATCATAAGCCTCATCAACAAACGGACGAAACAATACATCAAGCTCTAACATCCCCCGACGACATGCCCAGCGTAAACGCGCTTTTGAGTCTAACTTTGTCATTACTTTTCCCTTATAATACTGTCCATTCGATGATTCTATCATAAAAATAAACAAGATCCGCTAAAGACAAATGGTTACGTTCGCTCTAACATAGAGGAAACAAGCCAGAGAAGGGAAAACCATGACGCAATTTACCAAACTAACGCTATCATCAACCGATGTACTACCTAATGTGATAGTGAGTGATCTCTCCCAATGGGGACTCATTACCGCCACTGGTGAACAACGTTTAAGCTATCTTCAAGGCCAATTAACTTGTGATCTCGTCGGCCTAGAAGACCAGCAGACAACTTGGGGCGGATATTGTGATCCTAAAGGCAAACTCTGGTCATCGTTTCAAGTCGCTACCAAAGGCAATTCATTTTATTTCATCATGCGTAAAGACGTATTAGCCATCAGCCTGCCAGAATTAAAAAAATACGCCGTATTCTCTAAAGTTGAATTAACCGATGCCTCGTCATTTTGCCGTCTATTTGGCGTTGCTGGCGAGCAGGCACAGGCCTGGATCAACAAAACATTTGCAGTGAACCTCAACGATGATGCAGTGACCCACTTAACCAACGGCTTCATTTTGCGCCTTGACGGCGAGACGCCGCGTTTCATTATTTTATTACAAAATAGCGAAACGTCACTCAATCAAATAAGTCAGTATTTGTCTGAAGCGGCTGTCGATGATGGTTCGTTCTGGGATGCGCTGGATATCTTGGCAGGCGCACCGATAGTGGCGGCTGCAATGAGTAATACTCAGATCCCGCAGGCATTTAACTTGCAGGCGTTTGGCGGTATCAGCTTTACTAAAGGTTGTTATACTGGCCAAGAAACCGTGGCGCGAGCCAAATACCGAGGGACCAATAAACGTGCCCTCGCAATCTTAACTGGTAAGACACAACAAACGGTTAAAAGTGGCGATAGCATTGAGTTACAGCTAGGTGATAACTGGCGTAGCAGCGGGAAAGTAAACCTGAGCTATCGTTATGCCGATGGCGTTGAGTTAATCTCTGCAGTACTGCCAAATAACATGGAAGCTGACAGCGTATTTCAAATCAAAGATAATGAATCACAGCTCAGCCTTGCTACATTACCTTATTCACTCGCTGAAGAAGCTTAACGATCTGCAGTTAACTTAATTGAGTGCTTTTTTCGATAAGCTGTACCAGAGACAAAAAAGCCAGTTAGTATGACACTAACTGGCTTTTTTATAACCTGGCTATTTTTATAGCCTAGTTTTTATGACCGAGTTTATCTAAAATGAAGCAAAACGGTTAACGCATTATTTTGCTTCAGGACGCATCGCAGGGAATAAGATAACGTCACGGATAGTATGACTATTGGTAAACAACATCACTAAACGATCGATACCAATGCCTTGGCCCGCTGTTGGCGGCAAGCCATGTTCGAGGGCTGTAATATAATCGGCATCAAAGAACATCGCTTCATCATCACCGGCATCTTTTTGCTCAACCTGAGATTTGAAACGCGCTTCTTGATCAGCCGCATCATTTAGCTCAGAGAAACCATTAGCTAACTCACGACCACCGATGAAGAATTCAAAACGGTCAGTAATAAATTCATCTTTATCACTACGACGAGCCAGTGGTGAAACTTCAGCTGGATAATCGGTAATGAAGGTAGGTTGAATCAAACGGTGCTCAACGGTTTCTTCAAAGATCTCGCAAATAACACGGCCCAGGCCCCAAAGTTTCTGTGGTTTTATACCTAAACCTTTTAATACCGCTTTCGCTGATTTCAGATCGGCCAGATCAGCTTCAGTAATATTTTCATTAAACTGCAGGATAGAATCTTTCATTGGGATACGCGCAAATGGCGCACCAAAATCAAATGTTTCAAACTTCTCTTCAGTGCCATATTTAACGATACTGCTGCCGAGTACTGATTCCGTGATAGAACGCAGCATCTCTTCAGTCAGATCCATCAGATCATTAAAATCAGCATACGCCATATAGAATTCCATCATCGTGAATTCAGGGTTATGACGTGGCGATAGGCCTTCATTACGGAAATTACGGTTAATTTCGAAAACGCGATCAAAACCACCCACAACAAGACGTTTCAAGTAAAGCTCTGGTGCGATACGCAGAAACATCTCTTGGTCTAGCGCATTGTGATGCGTAATAAAGGGACGTGCAGATGCGCCACCAGGGATCACTTGCATCATTGGTGTTTCAACTTCCATGAAATCACGTTCGATCATGAAATTACGCATCGCAGTAATCACTTGAGAACGGATTTTAAAAGTATTACGTGACTCTTCATTCACAATCAGGTCAACATAACGCTGGCGATAGCGCTGTTCCTGATCAGTCAGCCCGTGGAATTTTTCTGGCAACGGGCGTAGTGCTTTCGTCAATAACGTGTATTCCGTCATTTCAACGTAGAGATCGCCTTGACCTGATTTATTCAACGCGCCTTTAATACCCACGATATCACCGATATCCAAACCGCCAAGGTCTGCTTTTTGCGCTTTCTGTGCATCCTTTGAAGCATAAGCCTGAATGCGACCCGTCACATCTTGGATCGCAAGGAAAGGACCACGTTTAGCCATAATACGGCCAGCAATGCTCACTTCATAATTTAGGGCTACTATTTCTTCTTTGGTTTTTTCGCCAAACCCTGCCTGTAACTCCGCCGCTTTATTAGCTACGCGAAAATCATTAGGGTGGCCATTCGCTTTGCAACTCTTACGGATATGCTCTAATTTCGCACGGCGTTCAGCAATCAGCTTGTTTTCATCTTGTAACTGTTCAGTCATTGTTTAACCCTATTTTTACAGGCCTGATTTCAGGCTGGCTTCAATAAATTTGTCTAAGTCACCGTCTAAAACGGCTTGTGTATTTCTCGTTTCGACACCCGTACGCAAATCTTTTACGCGGGAATCATCAAGCACGTATGAGCGAATTTGACTGCCCCAGCCAATATCCGATTTGGCATCTTCCGCGACTTGTTTTTCCGTATTTTGCTTGTGCATTTCATATTCAAACAATTTGGCTCGCATCTGTTTCATTGCTGAAGCTTTGTTCTTATGCTGCGAGCGATCATTTTGGCATTGTACAACAAGATTAGTCGGTAAGTGAGTAATACGTACCGCAGATTCCGTGGTATTTACGTGCTGCCCACCTGCGCCAGAAGCCCGGTAAACATCAATACGTAAATCAGACGGATTCAGATCAATCTCAATCGAGTCATCAATTTCAGGATACACAAATACGGAGGCAAAAGAGGTATGACGTCGACCGCTGGAGTCAAACGGCGATTTACGAACTAAACGATGTACCCCAGTTTCAGTTCTTAGCCAACCATAGGCGTACTCGCCGCCTAAACGGATCGTCGCACTCTTAATTCCAGCAACATCACCGTCAGAGACTTCAATCAGCTCAACCTGAAATTTATGTGCATCACCCCATCGCAAGAACATCCGCAATAACATGTTAGCCCAATCCTGCGCTTCTGTACCGCCCGAACCCGATTGAATATCAAGGTAACAATTGCAAGCATCCTGTTTGCCCGAAAACATCCGTCGAAATTCCAGTTTGGCTAATTGTGTTTCTAAACTAGCAATTTCATTTTCTGCTTCCGCAAAAGTATCTTCATCATCAGCTTCAACGGCCAGATCAACCAACCCTTCAACATCATCACACCCCCGCGTTAAGTCATCAATCGTTTTCACGACCAATTCTAGCGATGATCTTTCTTTACCCAGTTCTTGGGCATATTTAGGATCATTCCATACTTCGGATGATTCCAACTCAGCAGTTACCTCTTCCAGACGCTCTTTGCTCGCGTCGTAGTCAAAGGTACCTCCGAAGCAGCTCAGTGCGATCACCCAGCTCCTTTATTTTATTCAATACCGGATTTACTTCAAACATGACTTTGCTCTATGTGTTATTCAAACAATGGGATTGTAAAAAACAGTAAATTTTACCGAATTCACTACAGGATAAATAGAGGAAGAAGAAGAAAATGGCAAATTAATTGCCGCTCGAAGGGTATTTATTGATATGAAGCGGTAAATTATTAATATGAAATGAAAAAGCCATGCAATAAGCATAGCTACAACGAAACGGTACCTTAATCAAACGGTGAAAAAATAGACCTCAGGATAAAAATATTGACTGATAAATTATATGTGCCTAGTATATTGACCGCATAAAGTATGGCTCTTTGCCAATGCTTGTAAAATATCGCGCCGTGTTAATACACCCACTAGTTTATCACTTTCAATAACGGGATATACACTGAAATTATCCTCCGCCATGCGAATAGCAACATCAATAATACTGTCTTGTGGCGTGGCACTAACAACTATTTTAGTCATCACTTCATTGACGAGGGCGGGTTTATCGCAATAATAACTGCCACTAATCAGTGCATGCATGCAATCAGACTCAGACACAAAGCCAATAACTTCATCTTGACTATTTACGACTGGCGCTGCGTTAATATGATGCTGAGTAAATAT
>JBLHPA010000006.1:0-53994 GCA_047628235.1 Moritella sp. | reverse complement strand
GATCTTCATAGATCTGGTGAGAATCATGCAATAATCGGCCAATAAGGCTGCTTTTACCATCATCAACACTACCGCAAGTTAAAAAGCGTAATAGGCTTTTATGCTGTTGTTGCTGTAAGTAGGTTTCGATATCTGTTTGTGCTAATTCATTTGCTATTTGAGTATTCATCTATCCTGCTCCTACCTAGAAGTAACCTTGACGTTTCTTTTGCTCCATTGAAGCGGAAGAATCGTGGTCAATCATGCGTCCTTGTCGTTCACTGCTTGTCGCCAGTAACATCTCTTCAATAATTTCCGGTAATGTTAATGCTTCAGACTCAACAGCACCGGTAAGTGGATAACAACCTAGCGTTCTAAAGCGAACCATTTTTTCTTCCACTTTTTCACCTGGCTGCAATTTCATCCGCTCATCATCAACCATAATTAAAGCGCCATCGCGCTCAACGACAGGACGCTTGGCGGCGAGGTATAAAGGTACGATTTCAATTTGCTCTTGATAGATATATTGCCAGATATCGAGTTCAGTCCAATTCGATAATGGGAAAACACGAATACTTTCACCTTTATTTACCTGGCCGTTATACGTGCGCCATAGTTCAGGACGTTGATTCTTCGGATCCCAACGGTGGTTTTTATCACGGAATGAATAAACTCGTTCTTTTGCACGAGATTTCTCTTCATCACGTCGTGCGCCACCAAATGCGGCATCAAAACCCCATTTATCGAGTGCTTGTTTTAAGCCTTGTGTTTTCATTATATCGGTATGCTTCGAGCTGCCGTGCTCAAACGGGCTGCAGCCCATTGCAATGCCTTCTGGATTCTGGTGCACCAATAGATCAAAACCGTATTTATCGACTGCTTTATCTCTAAACTCAATCATTTCTCGGAATTTCCAGTTGGTATCCACGTGCAATAATGGGAACGGGATCTTACCTGGATAAAAGGCTTTACGTGCCAGGTGCAACATTACCGATGAGTCTTTACCGATTGAATACATCATTACCGGATTATCAAACTCTGCAGCAACTTCCCTGATTATGTGGATACTCTCAGCTTCCAGCTGCTTAAGGTGGGTCAACCTTTGTTGATTCATCTTCTACTCCATCAGACCAAATTGGATAATTTATCTCTTTGGATCCAATATAGCGCCTTTGCTTATAACGTCAAAATAACATAATTCGATCCTTAATAACTTTTAGGAATATAGAGGGGTAGCGGGATGATAATAGAAAGCTAAGGGAAATTATTGAGTGAAATAAATTCAAGGCTAAAACAGCAGGTTATATTGTTCACTGTCATTGTCACCAGCAAGGCCGACATATAAACCAATTAAACGAATACTGCGTTGTTCTTGCTTTGTCAGTGCTTGGGCATATAAGTCAGTAAACAGATGCTCATCGAGGGTTGTGATGCTTTGCTCGGCGCTGGTGAGGGTAAAATCATTAAACTTCAACTTAACCCCTTGCTTGGTTATTCGCATATCCGGCGATGCTTTTTGTAGGCGCTGTAACAAGGTTTGGTATAGCTGCGGAAATAGTGTCATACATTGTTCTAGCGTGACAATATCTTCAGGCAAGGTAATCTCAACCCCCACCGATTTACGATTGCGTTCGTTACAAACGGGTCGATCATCAGTCCCCTGACAACGCTCTAACAAGCTGTGCCCGAGCTTACCAAAGCTTTCAATAATATCTTCAGCGGGAAACTTAAGCACATCTGCACAGGTATATAAACCGACACGATTGAGCTTTTGCCAGGTTACTTTGCCGACCCCAGGGATCTTATTAAGTGGTAAATCAGCGACAAAAGATTTTACTTGTGATGGTGTGATCACAAACAGACCATCAGGCTTATTAATCTCTGACGCCACTTTAGCCAGAAACTTAATTGGAGCTACGCCTGCTGACGCAGTAAGTGCTAACTCTAATTCAATACTTTTACGAATATCGTCGGCAATTAACGTTGCGCTACCAGAAAATAATTCACAATCAGTGACATCTAAATAAGCTTCGTCTAACGAGAGCGGTTCGATCAAATCGGTATAGCGAGAAAATATTTCATGGATCTGGGCTGAAACTTCTTTATACACCTGCATACGTGAGGGTACTAATGTTAAATCAGGGCAGAGCTGCAATGCTTTATAAGAAGACATGGCAGAGCGCACCCCATATTGACGGGCTATATAATTGCACGTCGCTATCACGCCACGGCGATCACTCATGCCACCAATGGCAATAGGGATATTTTTATAAGCTGGATTATCACGTACTTCGACATTGGCGAAATAAGCATCCATATCTATATGAATTATTTTTCTCATGATTTAACGAACGTTAACCAACTAAATACAACTGTATAAAAGACCAGTTAATTATAATAAAAATTAAAGCTGAGAACAAATATTTAAATGAAAAATAGAAGAAATAAAAGATAACACAGGAAAGATTAGGCATGAAGATTGAAGCATAAAAAGCAATCACAAATATAACAAGGTGCAATACACCTTGTTATATTTAGCTAACAGAAACTGTAAAAGCTAATTAAAATACATAACCTACACTAACCATATACACCAGTGGATCAATGTCTGTTTTAATTTTTTTCTCATCGGAACCCGCTTTAAATGTCACATCAGTACTAATATCAGCATACATCACCGAGGCATTAACCAGCCATTTCGCATTGATTTTATAATCAATGCCGGCTTGTGCGGCCAGGCCCCAAGAGTTACTCATATCTAGATTACTTAATCCTGCGCCAGTACCTGTATCATTAAACTTAGTATCATAGAAAACAGTAAAGTTAAGTCCTGCGCCTACATAGGGGCGAAATTTTGAATCTGAATTTCCAAAATAATACTGCGCTAATAACGTTGGTGGTAACTGATGTACCTCAGCGATGGCACCCGTTGCTTCAAGTGCAACCTCGTGAGTAAAAGGACTAGCTGCCACTAATTCCACACCAATATTATCGGTTGTCATATAAGTAAAGTTAAGGCCGAGCTGGGTATTATCATTCACTTGGAATTCACCAAGTGTTAATACGTCATCACTTGATTCATTGGGGGCAACTACGATGGCCCCGGCACGAACAATAATATCCCCTTTTTGATGAGCAAAAACGGGGGCCACAAGCGTTGCGGATAGTAAAGACGCGGTGATTAATCCTGATAATAATTGTTTGTTCATTTCTAACTCCATTAAGACAACGCACTGCTTCAATCCTTTAACGCATACGTTTAAATTCCATTTACGATAAGATGTATCATTCCATTAACACAAAATCAACAGCCACACTGTGCCAGAATTAAATGTTACAGAGTTGATCTATATCAAACACATAACAATTACATCTTAATGGGTATAAATCAGATTACTTAGCGCGGTTAAGAAAGCTCATAAGAACCAGTAAACAGATAATGTGCTTGAGTAAATAGTAATAGAAGGGGAATTATAATAGTGCGTATCGTTGTAGCAATAGAGGAAAGGAGCGGAGAGAAATTGATGGTAAGAAAGTGTTATAAAGTGCAAAACTGCACTTTATAACTGAGATTTTATATTACTGAGTTTTATATAACTGCTTTTAGCACAAATCAGATAATGCGATTTTCTGTTAACATTTTCTGTTTGGCTTTCTGTTTGGCTTCCTCTTTAGCCATTTTAGCTTTGCGGTCATCGCAGGGCTCAGGACAGTCACACGCCTTTTCCATACCAAGATTACTAATACCGCCGCAGCTACCGCTGATCGTTTTTTTCTGCACGATATAACCGATCGCCATACCGGCAATAACCAAAGCAAAAATAACAAATGTTACCGCAAAATAAGCCATATTAGCCTCTATTGAAAATAAGGTTCAAACTGTTTTGTATACACTTCAGTATAACCCGAAGTCGACTTAGAAATCATGTATACCGCTAAATTTTGCTGTTTTGCAAAAGCAAAACCCGCTTCTTGTCCCATCACCATAAGTGCAGTAGCTAAACCATCCGCCGTCATTGATGATGGATGAATAACCGTCACAGAAACTAGCTTATGCTTGATTGGCCTGCCAGTATCAGGATCAATAGTATGGGCAAAACGTTCACCATTGATCTCATAATAATTACGGTAATCACCCGAAGTCGCAATCGCATTATTACCGACAGCGATAACGTGCTGTACGACGTGCTCACCTGATGACGGTTTTTCAACCGCAACTTGCCAGTTTACTCCCCGAGCATTAACCCCATTAACGCGCAGCTCTCCGCCCACTTCAACGAGATAGTTTTTAATACCCAAAGAAGCAAAGTAATCGGCAATGACGTCTACGCCATAACCTTTAGCAATCGCCGATAAATCAACATACAAACCTGCGATATCTTTACTCAGCGTGTCCGCGGTTACAGATAAATGCGCAATTCCAATGCGCTGCATAGCTGAATCTAACAGTGCCTGCGACGGTATTTTTTCTGGTCGGTGATCAGGACCAAACCCCCACAGATTAACGAGTGGCCCAACCGTCACATCAAGTGCGCCAGCCGTCATTTTATTTAAGCGAATAGCTTCGGCAACCACTTTAGCAGTGTCAGCGGATACCTTAAAACCAGTCACTACATCACTCTGATTAAAGCGTGATAATTCTGAATTAGGTCGATAAGTCGACATCTGATCGTTCACTAATTCCAAGCGTTCATCTATCTCAGTTTGGATCGCTTGCTTATCATGTTCTGACAATGGAAAGCCCACCACCTTCATATGATAAGTAGTCCCCATCGTGGGGCCAGAAAAAAGCACCTCATCAGTACTTTTCTGCTCCGCACAACCAAGAAGAAAAATGGCTAACCCCATCAGAGCTAGCCATCGATACATCGATTTTAAGTGTGCCACTTAATATTAGCCACCGAAGTCGTCCAATAGAATATTCTCATCTTCAACACCTAAGTCTTTCAGCATACCGATAACAGCTGCATTCATCATAGGTGGACCACACATATAGTACTCACAGTCTTCCGGAGCGTCATGGTCGCGCAGATAGTTTTCAAACAATACATTATGAATGAAGCCAGTATAACCGTCCCAGTTATCTTCTGGTTGCGGATCACTCAGCGCAACATGCCATTCAAAGTTATCATTTGCTTTAGCAAGTTGATCGTAATCTTCAACGTAGAACATTTCACGCTTAGAGCGCGCACCATACCAGAATGACATCTTACGGTTAGATTTCAGACGGTTTAACTGGTCAAAAATATGTGAACGCATTGGCGCCATACCGGCACCACCGCCGATAAAGACCATTTCATTGTCCGTTTCTTTTGCAAAAAACTCTCCAAATGGACCGGAAATCATCACTTTGTCACCTGCTTTCAGACTCCAAATGTACGATGACATTTTGCCCGCCGGTAATGAAAGATTACGCGGTGGCGGCGTAGCAATACGCACGTTTAGCATGATGATACCCGCTTCTTCAGGGCAGTTAGCCATTGAATAAGCGCGGATGGTCTCTTCATCAACTTTGGATTCGATAGCAAAGAAACCAAAATGTTTCCAGTCACCACGGTATTCTTCAGGAATATCGTAGTCTGCATATTTAACATGGTGGGCAGGGGCTTCAATTTGGATATAACCACCAGCACGGAAAGGTACCGCTTCACCGTTAGGGATCGCCATCTTTAGCTCTTTAATAAATGTGGCTTTATTGTCATTAGAAACAACTTCACATTCCCACTTTTTCACACCGAATATCTCTTCCGGTAACTCAATGTCCATATCAACTTTTACACTAACCTGGCAGGCAAGACGTTCACCGTCACGGGCTTCACCTTTAGATATATGATCAAGCTCTGTAGGCAGAATATCACCACCGCCTGACTTTATTTTCACTCGGCACTGGCCACATGAACCACCGCCACCACAGGCTGACGATACAAAAATACCACTATTAGATAGAGCACCTAGTAGTTTGCCGCCTGCACCAGTTACCACAGATTTTTCTGAGTCACCGTTAATACTAATTGTAATATCACCTTCACTCACCAACTTTGACTTAGCAAACAGAATAACTGTTACCAGGGCCAAAACAATGACTGTGAACATGACTACGCCGAGAATGATTTCCATCGACTTATCCTTTGCTCTGTAAACGAGCTGGCCAAGGCCAGCTCGTTGTTATAACTGAATACCTGAAAATGACATGAAACCGAGCGCCATAAGCCCTGCGGTAATAAAGGTAATACCTAAACCACGCAAACCATCCGGTACATCTGAATATTTCATCTTCTCACGGATACCGGCCATCGCAACGATAGCCAACATCCAACCGAGACCACTACCAAAACCATACACGATAGATTCGGGAAAATTGTAGCTACGTTGCACCATAAAAGATACACCACCAAAGATGGCACAGTTCACTGTGATCAATGGTAGGAAGATACCCAGTGCATTGTATAATGCAGGTAAGTACTTATCTAAAACCATCTCTAGAATTTGTACTAATGCTGCAATTACACCAATAAAAGTAATGAAACCAAGGAAGCTAAGATCTGCTTCAGCAAATCCCGCCCAAGCCAGCGCTCCAGGCGCTAACAAGTTACTATAAATAACTTGGTTAACAGGAACCGAAATTGTAAGTACTGCGGTAACAGCAATACCTAGGCCAATCGCCGTGGTCACTTTCTTTGATACCGCCAGAAAGGTACACATACCTAAGAAAAATGATAATGCTAAATTTTCAATGAAAATTGCACGTACGAATAAACTAATATAATGTTCCATCATTTACCCCTTTGGCTCAACTTGTTCTGGTTTCCACGTACGCAGTGCCCAGATGATTAAACCAATGATGAAGAATGCACTAGGTGGCAGCAATAACAGACCGTTGGATTGATACCAGCCACCATTTTGTGTAAGTGGCAATATTTCCATACCAAACCAAGTACCTGACCCCAAGATCTCACGAACCGTTGCAACAGAAAGTAAGATAGCACCATAACCAAGACCATTACCAATCCCATCAAAGAAACTTGGAATTGGCTTGCTCTTCATTGCATATGCTTCAGCACGTCCCATTACAATACAGTTAGTAATGATCAGACCAACAAATACCGACAGCTCTTTTGACAATTGAAATGCCACCGCTTTAAGTACTTGGTCAACAACGATAACCAATGACGCAATGATGGCCATTTGGACAATGATCCGCACGCTGTTAGGAATATGGTTACGCACTAACGAGATGAAAAAGCTTGAGAATGCAGTTACCAGCATTACCGCTATTGTCATTACAAACGCAGTTTCCATCTTCGTTGTTACCGCAAGCGCAGAACAAACACCCAGCACTTGCAGTGCGATGGGGTTATGGCTCACAATCGGAGAGAGGATAACCTCTTTTAGTTCACTTGACTTAGCCATTGTTCAGGCCTCCTTTTTGCATTTTTTTCAAGAAAGGGCCAAAACCGTTGTCACCGATCCAAAATAGGAAGGTATTTTCTACGCCTTTACTGGTTAATGTCGCACCAGATAAAGCATCGATACCGGAAATAGTCTTATCTTGACCACCGCCTTTAACTACTCGAATTGCAACATCACCCTCAGCATCAAACAACTGCTTACCTTGCCATTTGGCCGTCCACAATGGATTTAACACTTCGCCACCAAGTCCAGGTGTTTCCCCTTGGTCATAGTATTGAATACTGTTAACTGTCTCACCATCTTTAGAAATATCGACAAATGCATACATTGTTGACCACAAGCCACGACCATAAACAGGTAATACATAAGATTCAATGTTACCTTGTGCATCTTTTACCAGATAAACATCAGCAACATTAGAACGGCGTAAAATACCTGCCGTATCTTCTTCCGCGGCTAGTTTTCTGCTTAAATCCTTAATTTTAGTATTCTTAAGTTGATCGAATGTTTCCGCATTACGCTCAACATAATCGCCTGTAGCAAGATCAACAAAACGCGGTTCGATATATTGCGCATATAATTCATTAACCTTTGCACCCGCTGTTAACTTACCTGCTACCGCCAGTAAATTAGTTTGCTTATCTAATGCTTTATTCGCATTTTGCAGATCGCGTAACCCGACAGCAGCGCCTGATACGACAATCGAACAGACCAAGCACAGCGCCGTAACGACCGCGATAGTCTTCATTGGAGTTTCTTTACTAGCCATTGCGTGCAAGTCTCCGTTTAATATTTGCCTGAACAACAAAGTGGTCAAATAAAGGTGCAAATAAATTAGCAAACAAAATTGCCAACATCATACCTTCAGGGAATGCAGGGTTAACGACACGAATAAGCACAACCATAATACCGATCAAGATACCGTAAGCGAGTTTACCCTTGTCTGTAAATGAAGCAGATACTGGATCCGTTGCCATAAACATCATACCAAACGCAAAACCACCCACCACTAAATGCCAATCCCACGTCATCGCGAACATCAGATTAGTATCAGAACCAATCGCATTAAATAACAAACTGGTTGCAACCATGCCCGCCATCACGGCAGCGACAATACGCCATGATGCGATGCCAACAATCATTAAGAACGCGCCACCGAGTAAGATTGCAATCGTTGAAACTTCACCCATTGAACCTTGCATGTTGCCAATAAAGGCATCAGTCCAAGACAATGAATTTGATAACACCTCCATGCCTTGAGCAGAAGCGACACTCAGCGCTGTTGCGCCTGAGAATCCATCGACAGCAGTCCAAACAGCATCACCCGAAATGTTTGCCGGATAAGCAAAGAACAGAAATGCCCGACCAGCTAAAGCCGGGTTAAGGAAGTTTTTACCTGTGCCGCCAAAGACTTCTTTGGCAATAACTACACCAAAAGTGATCCCCAGTGCAACTTGCCATAGTGGAATTGTAGCAGGTAAGATCAAGGCAAATAATACCGAAGTAACGAAGAAACCCTCATTTACCTCATGCTTACGTACCATCGCAAAGAGTACTTCCCAGAAACCACCAACGAGAAAGGTGACCGCATAAATAGGAAGGAAATATGCCGCGCCATAAAGCATGTTAGCAGCAACGCCAGCACCTTCACCCACTGTTACACCCAATAGGTTTAACAGTGAAATGCGCCAATCTTCAAAGGCCATACCCGCACCAGCAACGATAGCATCGTTAGCCTGAGCACCGATATTGTACATACCCCAAAACATCGTTGGGAATGTCGCTAACCAGACAAAAATCATAATACGTTTCAAGTCAATACTGTCACGAACGTGAGTTTGACCTTTTGTTACCGTGCCGGGGGTATATAAGAAAGTAGCCACTGCTTCATACAGAGCAAACCATTTCTCATGCTTACCACCGGGTTCGAAGTTATGCTCGATATCTTCGATATACTGCTTAATATCCATGTTTAACCTTCCTTTTCTATCGTGGTTAAACATTCGCGCAAGATAGGACCGAAGTCATATTTACCTGGACACGCAAATGTACATAAAGCTAAATCTTCTTCATCAAGCTCAAGACAACCCAAAGATTCGGCACCTTCCAAGTCGCCAGAAATCAATGAGCGCAATAATATCGTTGGTAAGATATCCAATGGCATTACCCGCTCATAGTTATTAATTGGCACCATAGCGCGATCACTACCTCCTGTGGTTGTAGTAAAGCTAAACTGACGGGCTTTATTCATTGCTGAGGTAAATACGTTCGCTACAGAGAATTTCTTGCTACCAGGCACTAAATAACCCAACAGTTCTTTTTCTCTGCCTTCAGTCAATACGCTCACTTGCTGATGATAACGACCAAGATAGGCGTGTACGCCGTCAGCTTTAACACCGGATAGCACTGAACCGGAAATAACACGGTTTTCGCCATCAGCCAGTTCACCCTCTGTTAATTGCGTAATACAAGCGCCCAATCGCGTTTTAATCAAGCGAGGATTGTTCACTGCAGGTCCTGCCAGCGCAATCACTCTGTCAGTAAATAATTCACCGGTCGTGAATAATTTACCAAACGCAATCACATCCTGATAGCCAATTGACCAGACGGTGCGTTTGCTACCAGCAGGTTCTAAAAAGTGGATATGGGTACCGGCAAGACCTGCTGGATGAGGACCGACAAATGCATGTTCTTCCACATTGGCAGCCGCAGATTTAGGCAATGAACCTTCACCTTTACACACGTATACTTTACCGCTGGTAAGGTGAGAGATGACATTCAGACCATCTACAAATGCATTGCTGTTTTCATTGATAACAAGGGTTGCGTCTGCCGATAATGGATTAGTATCCATTGCCGTAATAAAAATAGCCGACGCTTTACTGTCAATGGCAGGCACTTTACTAAATGGACGTGTGCGTAACGCTGTCCATAAACCTGAGTCTACAAGATTTTTGACCACAAGTTCGCGGTTAATATTAGCTAATTCAGCAGGCTGATACTGAGCAAATGCTTCATGCTCATCACCGTCTACCTCAATAACGACTGATTGTAAGATCCGTTTAGCCCCACGATTAACCTCAGCAACAGTACCTGAAGCAAAAGCAGTATATTTAACGCCGGGTGTTTTTTTGTCTTCAAAGAGCACCTGACCTTTTTTAACACGATCACCAACTTTGACACGCATAGTTGGGCGCATACCAATATACTCTTCACCAAGTACAGCAACTCGTTTGATGACGTCACCATCATGAATTACTTGCTCTGGTTTACCCGTGATGGGTAGATCCAGTCCTTTTTTTATCGTAATCATACTCACATGCACTACTTTTATAGGAAGATAAAGACCACTTTTGTTAAATAAAACTGCGCACCACGCATACCTATTTAGTGATATTCACAAGGTGATACATTTTATTTAACAAAAAATTTGGGGTTATTCTAACATTAAACTCATATTATTGCTCGCACTTCATTAACTCAGGACTTGTTATCAAATTAAATCCTTGCAATAAAATTCACCACGAAAAAACAACCTATAAAACAATAAATTAATACTAACAAACCACATTACTTATGATTAATTTGGTTTAAAATCAATCTTTTTTTTAGCTGATGTTGCTACAGCTAGCGATATACTAATGCTTACAAAAAATAACGTCTGAATTTAACATGCACCCACATCAAGCAACATACCATCATGTCGTTCTATTGCATGGCTAAAAGCTAACCCTGACAATCTGGTGCCTTTGGCATTTGCTGTGCTCGCTCGGGTTTTGCTGCCCACTGCTGTGGTGTATAAGCATGAATAGACAATGCATGAATCCCCTCCTCAAACTGCGTCGACAACGCCGTATTAATCATTCGATGACGAGCAATCAACATTTTCCCTTCAAATTCGGCCGCTACTATCACTACTGAAAAATGTATCTCACTGCCTGCAGGCACATTATGTTTATGGCTATCGCACACAACTTCTAAATGTTGTACATCAAATGTAGCCAATAATTGCTGTTTAATATCGTTACCTAATGACACTTTAAACTCCTTTGTTTGTAATTGGAAAGGGCTGCAACAGCCGCATTTAAGTAAACACTCAGGCATGGTTCCCGCTGCTGCAGATGTTATTTTATAACTTGCTTCTTTTATAATTTAAAAACCATTTCTAATAATATCGTTATATTTTTATAAGATAGTTTTTATACACAAATAACTGTGTAAAATACAGGGTCCACCTTAATCGGATCATACTATGAACACTGAACTATCTCTTGCAAGTACCACCTTGTCTTTATACCGTTACCCTAAACGTACCGACGAACAGTTGCAAGCATGGGACTCTGCCGACGAGTATATTATAAATACAGTTGCAGACTTAGCGCTCGCAGAACAATCTTCAGTGCTGATTTTTAATGACGGTTTTGGTGCATTGACCTGCGCTTCACATAAACACCAAGTCACCACAGTCAGCGACTCTTGGATCTCACACGCCGCAATCCAACAAAATTTGGATGAAAATGAGTTAAGCTCTGATCAGGTGCATATTCAAGATTGCCAGGCAGCGTTACCAGCAAAAATTGATCTGGTCTTAATTAAGGTGCCACGCACACTTTCTTTATTAGAACACCAGTTAGCAATGTTAAGCCAAGTTGTTAGTCCTGAAACTATCGTCATTGCCGGTGGTAAAGCGAAAGAGATCCATAATTCAACGCTGGCCTTATTTGAGAAATACCTCGGCGAAACCACAACATCATTAGCAAAGAAAAAATCTCGCTTAATTTTTGCCAAGACTAACGCAGTAAATCCCCAGTCCGTACCTACACCGATTACTTGGCCAGTACCAAACTCATCATTTACCCTGTCCAATAATGCCAATGTATTTTCGCGCAATAATATGGACATTGGGGCTCGATTCTTTCTGCAATACCTGCCAACTGGTGAATATGAACATATCATCGATCTCGGCTGTGGTAACGGTATCATCGGTATCGAAGCGGCTCGTCTTAATCCGCAGGCAAAAATTACTTTTGTTGATGAGTCGTATATGGCCGTCGCATCAGCGAAACAAAACGTTCAGGAAAATATACCTCGGCACGCCAGTGAGATTAACTTTCTGGTGAACAATTGTCTCTATAACTATGCGCCACACAGTGTTGATCTTGTCTTATGCAATCCCCCTTTCCACCAGCAGCAAGTGATTACTGACCATATCGCATGGCAAATGTTTAAGGATGCCCACCGCGCATTGAGTTGGGGCGGGGCATTGTATATTGTTGGTAACCGCCATCTCGATTATCATGTCAAACTGGATAGGTTGTTCGATAATCATGAGGTTGTCGCATCAAACGCTAAATTCGTTATTATCAAGGCGCAAAAATAATATGCTGAAACAAATTTTACTCGCTACAGGTCTATTATTACTCACTGCCTGTGCAAGTGATCCTGAACAAGTGAATATCAGCACCGCACCCGTAAAACTAGTACCAAAATATAGCAATACCACGGTCAGCTTAACCAGTAGAGACATTCGCGATGCCAATTATTTAATTGCCATTCACAAGATAGGTGATCCCGCTAAATTGATTAATAATCAAAGTTCATTAGCTAAGCTGGCGGAAATGAGTTTGCAACAGGGCTGGCAACAGCAGGGGTTAGTTTTTGACCCTCAGGCTGAGGTAGCGATCAATCTCGAAGTTCGGGTAGCACGCATTGATGTGCAACAAGATGCTTTTGAATATATGGCAGAATCAGACTTAGTTTTAATATTATCGGTTGAAAATGAAGGCCAGACACTAACCAAACAATTTAGCCGCGCGTCCACACTAACAGGTGCGTTTAATCCATCAATTCCGGAGCTGGAAGCCAAGTTTTCCCAGCAGCTGAGTTTATTGCTCACAGATATTTTTGAAGATCAACAAGTTAACGAATATTTAACACGTTAGATTATCATGCAAACAGCCCCTTAGCATTCTACTATTAGGGGCTGTTTCATTTTTCTTGTCGCTATTTTAACAGTGTAATTTTTTCAATCACGATATTTGTTAACGGTACATCCTTGTAGTGCAGCTTACGTCCTGTTGGCTGAAGCGCCATTTTATCGACTACTTCCATGCCACTGATCACACGCCCAAATACAGCATAACCTGCTTGCTGAGGTTGTTCGCCAGAGCGGTCTAAAAATTTGTTATCTTTTAAATTAATAAAAAACTGTGAGGTTGCTGAATTCGGATTATTAGTACGTGCTAACGCAAGCGTCCCCCGTTCATTACTTAGCCCGTTGCTAGCTTCATTAATGATTGGTTTACCCGTAATTTGTTTTTCTAAACGGTCGTTAAAACCGCCTGTTTGCGCCATAAAGTCAGGGATAACACGGTGGAAAATAAGGCCGATATAAAAGCCACTCTCAACATAATTAATAAAATTATTCACTGAAACGGGGGCCAGCTCAGAGTAAAGCTCTACGGTGATATCCCCCAAATTAGTTTTGATCAGTGCCCGCGGTTCGGCAGCTACAGCGCTATTGATGATAAATATTGAACAAACTAACAATATCAGTTTGGCAAAAAAATGGTTCATTCGCATTGTCTATTTCCAATTTATTAGTGAGATAGTATTTTATTACTTAGAGAGTATTCTTAAATTAAATAATTGATAAGCGTTTATATTGAAAATCAGTCCATTCACATGCAAACTCAGAGAGATTTTGAATGGTTATGGGGATAAATAAACTAATACATCATCCATTCAATCGCTTACAGATTAACAACTAAGTTTATGTTAATTCCCTCAATTTTTGTAAATAATTTACTCGATATGACTAAATTAGTCATTAATTTGATTTAATTCACACTTCATCTAATAATGCGTATTAAAAATACGCTTATAAATGACAACCTATCATTTTAGTCTATGATTCATTGTATACTAGCCAATCAAGGGGGATTTATGGCAGTAGTAAAATTCATCGATGAAAAATCTGAAGTCTTAGCCAGATATTTAAACCTATTTCTGATGAGAAAACTTACTTATACTCAGTTAAATTATTTCTTATGGGATACGTTACAGGAATGGGAAAGCTTAGATATTTACGATGAGCGTACTGATAGTTGCAAAGAAGAGGTGTTCTGGCACTTGTTGTTTGAACTCAAAAACTGGACAAGTCAGCAGATTTTCTCTAATCGCACACTACGCCAGCAGTTGTACACCAGTGCGCTATTTCTACAAGGTCAGGGAACTAAACCTTATGATTGCGTCGGTATCCGACCTATTCCAGAATTCCTAGACTAATACGCGACTTATAAGCTCTGACAGCATTTATATATCTGAAGGAATACAGGCAGATAGGTCTTCTACATAAGCCATTCTTAATCGGCTTATTCGACATTTTATGCCGCCCACTTGTTATGATGCATCCGCACCTAACATTGGTATTTTTTTCAAACAATAAATTCGCGACCATTTTCGCCCTTTTGATTTAAATGAGCTGTCTCCCTCGTCAGCTGAAGATTATTACGTTTAGCGACCTGAACCCCATTTTGGTGAAAATATCGATTGCCTATAATTGCAAGTGTAGAAGCCATCTTCGCTTTATCGAACTCTAACGGCCCCGTGCTAGGGTGCTCAGTTAAGTATTCTCTCATGATGTCATTAAAAGGCAGGTAACGATAAGCAAGGTTACAATCTTGGGCTGACAAGCAATGATCTTTCACTTTATCTGCATAACGATTTAGCGCTCAGTCTATCATAGAGACGCGCCACCTGCGCATCGAAGGCGTAACTGTCCCAGCATAAAATTTGCTGTTTTCCATACAAGTATATAAAAATGCGGTAATATCTTGTGATTCCAAGCGTTAAATGGATTACGAGCATTGTTAACACTGAAAAAAAACCTCACCATATACCTTAAACCACACGTCTTATTCATGGGATTATTCGGTTTTTCGTCTGGGCTGCCTATTTTACTCGTTTTTTCCACTCTCTCATTTTGGCTGCGAGAAGCCGGTGTTGAACGTGCCAGCATCGGTTTTTTCAGCTGGATAGCACTGGCTTACGGCTTTAAATGGGCTTGGTCACCACTTGTCGATCAGATCCAAATTCCCTGGTTGCATCAAAAATTAGGCCGTCGTAAAAGCTGGTTACTGTTTACCCAAATAATGATCATTTTAATGCTTGGTATTATGGCAACCCAGGACCCACAAAAAAATCTATTCCTGTTTGTGACAGCGTCACTCGGCCTTGCACTGTTTTCAGCCACACAAGATATCGTTATCGATGCCTTTCGAATTGAAAGCGCTGATAGTCGTTTACAAGGCGCCATGGCTGCGACCTACATGACGGGTTATCGCATTGCCATGATAGTTTCTGGCGCAGGCTCTTTAGCTATCGCTGCTCTGTATGATAATTCAGCCACTTATAATGCCTCCGCCTGGCAGTTTGCCTATGCCAGTATGGCGCTATTTATGCTTTTTGGGCTATGCGCAACACTACTTTCAGATGAACCGACAGCCAGTAATCAGGTGCAGCCAATTCATAATATGCGTGAATTTATCACTACTGGTATCATTCACCCTCTCACCGATCTCTTTAACCGTTATGGGAAAACATGTCTGGTATTATTAGGCATCGTCATTAGCTATCGGATCAGTGATATTGTGATGGGGATCATGGCGAATCCCTTCTATGTAGATATGGGATATTCAAAAGCAGAAGTCGCTACGGTGGCAAAAGTGTTTGGCATAATAATGACGCTGGTAGGCGCGGGACTGGGCGGTCTGTTAGTGAATGGACTTGGCCTATTATTTACCTTGCTGCTGGGCGGTATCCTCGCCGCATTAACGAATGTACTTTTTCACTGGATGGCAAGTCCGATGGCCGGTGAGCAATTATTTTCTGTCCTGTCTCTGTTGCTGCCACACAGCTGGCTACAGACTCAAGATCCCGCCGTACTGCTTTTAACCTTAGTGATCAGTGCCGATAATCTGAGTGCAGGTATTGCCTCTTGTGCTTTCATCGTATTCCTATCTCAATTAACTAATAAACAGTTTACCGCCACTCAATACGCGTTATTCTCTTCGATGATGGTCTTGCTACCCAAGTTTATTGCTGGTTTTTCCGGTGTTGTCGTTGATGCATGGGATTACTCTACATTTTTCGTTGGAACGGCAATCCTTGGCATAATTCCTGTTAGTTTAATTTGTGGCTTAATTTATCTCCAGGCCACCAAGCGTTTTAAATGGGTTGATTAAACTAACCGTATAAAAAAGCCCTGTCGCATAGTGCAGACAGGGCTTTTATTTATGTTTTAATCATAAGTGACTTAACTTTAAATTAATCGCGCTGATTATCAAACTGAAATGGCTGGCCTAACTCCGAGTTACGGATCAGTTGCATTGTCGCTTGCAGATCATCACGTTTCTTGCCAACAACACGTACTTTGTCACCATTAATTGAAGCTTGCACTTTTAATTTTGCATCTTTAATGGCTTTGACTACTTTCTTTGCCATTGGCGTATCCAGCCCCTGCTTAAAATCTACCTCAGCGCTAACTCGCTTACCGGAGAACGCAGTTGCGCCAGTCTCCATCGCAGAGGTATCAATACCACGTTTAACTAAGGCCGAGCGCAGAATGTCAGCCATCTGACGTAACTGCATCTCTTCATCTGCTGACATTTTTACTTTTTCTTTAATAAATTCAAAAGTTGCATCAACACCGCGAAAATCAAATCGTGTATCAATGTCTCGATTCGCATTGTCAGTCGCATTTTTCACTTCAACCATATCAATTTCAGAAATAATATCAAAAGAAGGCATCATCATGTTCCTATTAATTATAATGAGCTGATTATCTAATGAATGGTAGTCTAAATTCAACTACTAACTGCACAAGTTTAAAATGCCGTATCTGAGCGCGGTCTAACGGCTTATGCAAACATTAGCTAACGTTAAACTGCTCCATCGTTGCTTTAAGCCCGACAGATAACTTGCTTAGTTCAATGCAGGCTTGCGCAGTTTGCTGCGAACCTGTCGCAACTTCTGTCGACGACAAGTTAATATTGGTTACGTTACGATTCAAATCTTCCGTTACTGAATTTTGTTCGCTACAAGCGCTAGCAATCTGAGTATTCATGCTAGCAATTTGGCCGACAGCACGTTCAATGGCAGTCATTTTTTCACCCGTTTGCTGACTTTGAGTCACGCAATCTCTGATCATATCACAGCTTTGCTGTGTGGCGGCACCGGCTTCGCTTGCTCGTAATTGCAGCTTTTCAATAATCTCCACAATTTCATTGGTTGAGCTCTGTGTCCGTCCGGCCAGAGTACGCACCTCATCCGCAACGACTGCAAAACCACGGCCTTGTTCACCAGCGCGTGCAGCCTCAATAGCGGCGTTCAAGGCTAACAGGTTCGTTTGATCTGCTATTCCACGGATAACATCAACGACCATTCCAATACTGGTACTATTTTCTTCCAATTTATTAACCATATCACCGGCATTTTCAATTACCTCTGATACCTGTTGAATTGAAACAATACTGCGCTGAATATCTTCACTGCCAAGCCCGGCTTCTGTTGTCGCTTCTTCTGCTGAAGATGATGCATCCTCTGTATTACGTGCCACTTCATTTACCGTCATTTGCATTTGGTGCATGGCCGTTGCCACCAGCGTTATCTCATTTTGCTGCTGCGTCATGCCCTGTGATGATTGTTCAGAGATCGCACTTACTTCTTCAATCGCGGCACTCAACTGGAGCACGGCACCATTAATATCTTCAACCAGACCACATAAATTGGCTTGCATATTAATACAAGAATCGGCCAACTGGCCCAATTCATCATTACCAATTTGATCACGCTGTAATTTATATGCTAGGTTACCCGAGGCAATTTCTCCGGCTAATTTCATCACTGCCGTTAGCGGCTGACGAATTTTCTTACCCAAAAATACATTCATAAGGATCATAAATAGTAAAATAGCGATAATACCTATGCTGGTCTGCAATCTCGCATCACCGACCCGCTCTAACGTGGCATCGCGGTCCGCTTTGATATAGTTAGTATTCACTTTAGTCAACTCAGCTAAAGCATGCTCAAAATCGGTATATTTATCGAAAGATGCTGTGATCACATTTTTTGCTTGATCTGCATCATCCTGTAACAAAAAATCTCTATAAGCTATTTGTGACTGTACTAATGTGTCCCAACGCTGCTCCACACGATTAAATACTGCGCGTTCGTTTTCATCAAAAAGGCTTGCTTTATATTCTGCCAATAAAGAACTCACAGAAGCGACGGCGGCAATATCATCTTGTACATACTGCCCAATTTCAGGGTCTTTAATCAGTACAATATTGGCATATTGATCAACTCTTACCGTAGTAGCTTCTAATACAATTTTATCGACGAGTAATATACTCGGCACAGTTTGATCAGTAAATTCTAAAAAGCTATTACGGATATGTTGTAATTCAGACAATAAAAACATGCCTAAGCCAATGATAGCAAAGGCCACGATAGTAAATACCAAGGCAATTTTTTTTCCTATCGGCAAATTATTATAATTCATTAACACGAGCCCTTACTGTAGTGATGATAGAGAGATGAGATAAAGAAGGTTATTCTTCTACAGGGTTTGTTTTTAAACACAAATAATTAATAAATAGTTTATATTTTAGATGCTTAAAAATTATGATGGACCTTGTCAAAAAAATATTATAGCATTTGCTATAATAGTGCTTCACCGATATCAGACTGTTGACTTATCACCCTGAGCAGACGAACATAAACGGTTAAATCATAAATAATTAGATAGCTCATAAGTTCTGAGTATTAAAATTTCCCTTTAGAGACTCAATATGCAATTACACAAATATAGGCATTTTTTCCGGCTACTGCTGGTCTGTGTAATATTTATGATCTGCTGGTTAGCCTTCAGTAAACCCTCGGTACAAATAGTCAGTTTTGGTTACGATAAACTTAATCACCTTATTGCTTTTTCCATCCTCGCCTTATTGTTTGACTACAGTTTTCCGTTAAGAACCAAAACCCTGATCGTTACATTATTAGGTTTCGGCATCTTCATTGAGCTCATTCAAGCAACGATACCAGGGCGTAGCATCAGCCGCTGGGACATACTGGCAGATCTGGTTGGCATTACCTGCTACCTCATCCTTCAACCCTTACGAGCTCAAGCGAATGGCTAATTGGAATATACTTGGCGCAGGCGCCATCGGTCACTTTTTTGCAGAAAAGCTGCTCAAGTCAGGTCAGCACGTAGCTTTTGTGCTCAAATCAGACAGCCCGGCACAAATAACGACCTTTACCTTTGAAGATCTAAACGGACAATGCAGCAGTAATACCTTAATAGCGCAGGCTCAGCTAACACCAAAATGTGATTTTTTGTTAGTAACACTCAAAGCACCGCAAGTGATTCCTGCACTCACCTCGCTGCAAGCTCAACTCGATAAGCACTGCTGTATCGTCTTGTTACACAATGGCATGGGCACGGCGGAGCAGACCGCTAAGCTATTCCCAAGAAATTCGATCATGATCGGCACGACCGCAAATGGGGCGCTTAAATCATCAGAAAGTCAGGGAGGCAATGTCCATTTACGCCATACCGGGGCAGGCGTCACCTGGTTGGGCGCATTTAATAACAAAGCCAAACGCTATAGTGATATTGCGACTCAACTTTATGCGCTAGAAGAGGTGTTCTGGAGTGATACTATTCGAGAAAAATTATGGCTAAAACTGGTTATTAATTGTGCCATCAATCCACTGACTGCAATCCACCAATGTACCAATGGTGAACTAGCTAATCCCACATTGCGTCCACAAGTAATCAGCCTGGTTCAAGAACTGGCGAAGATCACCCAAAAGGTAAATTTGCCTTGGAGTTATGCAGAACTGCAGCAGCAGGTAGACACAGTTATAGCCCGCACTGCCAATAATTATTCTTCAATGCACCAGGATCTGCATTATAACCGCCCTTCTGAAATCAACTATATTACTGGTTATGTGCTCAAGGTAGCGAATGCCTACGGTATCAAAATCCCAGCTAATGCCGCTTTATATGATCAGATCAAAACACAGGATAATAGCTATTCAGAGATACCCCCTAACGCCACGTAACTTATCGATTGACATCAGGATTTCCGCCCATAAAAAAGGCCAGAAGATAACTGCTGGCCAGAGGCTATTCTTAGTCCGCTAACTCACGACTTAAGGGCGATAAACCTTCACATTGCTATAACCCTTCTCAAGCAAGTATAGCGCCTGCAATTTGCTCATCACACCACGGTCGCAATACAACAAGTAAGTCTTACTTTGATCCAATTCACCAAATTGATTACCCAATTTAAAGAATGGCATACGTGCAACAGTCTGGCTTTCCACTTCCAATGGCGCTTCGTCTGCTTCATCTGCACTACGAATATCTAAAATAACGTCATTGCCGGCAATTTCAGATACTGCTTCAACATCACTCACCTGCTCGGCTGTTTCTGTTGCAATCTGGCGAATATCCATCACATTAGCGTCAGCAACGACCTGATCGATCAACGCCATGTTAAATTTAGCTTCTTCTGCTTCAATTTTCTCTTTCACCGCTTTAACCGTCGGTTTATTAGAGATAACACCGCAATATTCCGGAATGGTTTCAGAAAACTCCGCAGTACCGATTTTCCGTGCGGTATCGATAATATCTTGTTTATCAGACACAATTAACGGACGCAGGATCAGGGTATCGGTGACTGAATCGATCAGAGATAGATTACGAATAGTCTGGCTTGAAACCTGACCAACCGCTTCGCCAGTTACCAACGCTTCGATACCAAACCGTGCTGCAATTTGGGATGCGGCACGCATCATCATCCGTTTCAGAACCACGCCCATTTGCGAGTTATCCACTTTTTCTAAGATCTCAGCAACAACAGGATCAAAAGGCACACTGATAAAACGAACCTTGTGCGATGAACCGTATTTATTCCACAAAAAATAAGAGATTTGTTTCACGCCGATCTCGTGTGCATCACCACCTAAATTGAAGAAACAGAAATGGGTACGACTACCGCGTTTAATCGTCATGTAACTTGACACTGCAGAGTCAAAACCACCTGACATTAACGATAGTACATCTTCCTGTCCAGCCATCGGAAAACCACCCAAACCTTCGTGGCGAGCTGTAACCAAATATAACTTATCATTTTCAATTTCAATCTTGATGGTCTCATCCGGTTTTTTTAACCGAACGCCAGCTGCATCAGTATGTTGGTTTAAACCACCACCCACATAACGCTCGACATCAATTGAGGTAAAATCATGTTTCCCGTTTCGTTTCGCCCGTACACAGAATGTTTTTCCTGCGAGTAAATCTTTATAAACTGGCAGCGCCTGCTGGAAAATGTCATCAAGATCCGTAAACCCTGACTCCTGCACTTCCAATGAGTGTGCGATTCCAGGGGTATTCATTAATACGGTGCGGTAAAACGCTCGGTTTTTAGGACTGTCATCCGTGGTTCTTACAATGATTTTATCCCACTCCAAAATAACCCGAGCATGTTCATCTTCACGGCGTAATATATTACGCAGACTCGATTGCAGCATTTTACTAAAACGCTTACGCACCGATTTACTTTTCATCATGACTTCAGGAAACAGTTTTACAATAAATTTCATTTTTTGCCTACACCATAGTTCCAACAAACTGACTATCGCTGCACGTCATATCCGGCAGCCGTTATGTGGAGATATTAGATTAATTTAAATCAAAATAAAAACGGGCGACACCTTAAAGTGCGCCCGTTCCTGTTGCTTGGCTGCAGTATACCCATTTCTCACCTACCGCGCAAAAAATACCGTATCAACTAAAGCAACAATTTACACGATTAGAATACTCGCCGAGCCTACTGCCCGACAACACCAATTATTTGCGGCGTAGCGTTACCCACCAGTTCAATCTCAACATGACTGCCCACAGCGATCTGCGACTGCTGCAACCAAGGTTGAGAACGCCCAGAAACCTTACTTATATTTCTGCCCGCTAACACTATCGGCTGCAAGTGCACGATTGGCGTAATACGACCACTTTGACCAACACTGTAAGTAATATCAATTATCTCACTCTTACCTCTAGCACCAGCAAATTTCTGCGCCAACGCCCAGCGAGGAGCATGTTTACTACTGCCATATTCTTGTCTCATCTTAAGATCCGATATCTTAATGACAATGCCATCTAATAAGATCTGTTCTTGCTGCTTCAGCCCTTGCTGGAGCTCTTTTTGTTGCTTAGCCATTAGTAGTGAATAGTAACCGAGCCAATACTGAATATCCGCGGCACTCTCGATCGGATGGCTAAATGCCGACATATCTGAAAAACCTAACAGACTTAAAGCGTGCAAAGCGGCGCGATCGTCCGCATAGGGAGCATTAACCCAACGCCATGGCATAAAACGTAAACTCATGATATCTGTTTTCACAGGTTCACGCTGACTAGCAATGCCGGCGGTCATATGACGGGAAGAAACATACTTTCCACGTTGGTGCCAAATTTGTTCCGGTACATACAACTCGCCATGAACGATCAGGTCCTGCTGATTTGGCAGAACACTACTCACAGCGTCAGTGCGCAGCATCAGTGCCAACAGACTCTGCCCGCGCTGGCCATCACCACGGCTTGACGCAGCGACCAGCAGACCATTCTCATATACCAGTTCCAATGCCATACCGTCTATTTTCGGTTGAACGATAAGCGGGTGATCGCGGTGTGCCGCATAAAATTTATCTGCATCTGTCTTTTCCCGCACTGCATTTAAACTCAGCATAGCCTCTCGGTGCGGCTGATGGGAATCAGGTTGCGAGGCACCGACCCGATTCAACACACTTGCCTTGCAAAAAGACAATAGCGCGAGTTCATCCACCATGACATCAAATTCGGTATCGTGTAAAGGGGGGGTTAATCCGGCATAATAAACTTGCCTGTGCCAGTATATCTGTTGCTCCAGGTAATTTAACCGCTGTTGATGTTGCACGCTCTGACAAGCGGAACTGTCTACCGCACTAACAGCGAGTGGCGTCACAATACTATGTTCAGCAGCACTTAAGGTCGCTGGTAGCCCCATAAGCACAGATAAAGCCGCCTGCTTTGAACATTTATTTATAAGTAATCTACGCTTGTCCATAAGTAGTGTTATCCATAAGTAATCGAGTCCTTAAAAGGATCCATAAAGAATTATTTCTCCAGTGCGTCTTATTTAAAGATTGTCGAATTATGTTATTTTGTGTAGCTCGCGAGTCAAATCTGCGAGAAGAAGTAAGTAAAAACAATCGATTAATAGATTCCCATCAAGTACAGGAGAAATAGTAAACTTACCATCCCCTTCATAATCAATACCTGCTACGGACATCAAACTTACTATTTACAACTCGCATCGACTACAATATAGGAGTGGATCCTTTGAAATTGCAGTTGAGGATATCATTATGCTACTTTCAGAAATCAAAGATATGCACCATAGACACGAGCTGGTAGAAGCCATTGTCGAACCATCACTCGTAGCTCAGGGCTGGATTGTTGAGTTTAAAACCGATCATGGGGAAATTATTCCGCTTACAGATATGAGCGGGCATGAGAAGTGTTACCGTAATCTCGATATAGCCACCGCGATGGCACAACAGGTGGGTTTTCCCTCTATAAGGATAGACGAGCCATTCTAAGCCGGTCTCTGTGACAAGAAAATAACCAGCTTAGTAGGCACTGAGCTGGTTATTTAGGTTTATTAATACGGCATTGATCTTTTAACATTATGTTGTTCTTTTAAAACTAAATAGTTCTTTTAACACTATATTGCTCTAGGGCTCAAATGCCTCACGCATAAATTCTTCCCCGTCACAGTTTGCACAAGATAAAATTTCACTTGGATGGAACAGCTCTTTTTTATACCCGCAGCGCACGCAAGTTAAGACCCCAAAACCAACCTCATCACCCACGCGGTAACGCCCGGCATGTTCTAGATCATCACCCACTTCGGTCCATTCAACCTGAGTTTTGTCCGTAATAGAAGACAGCACGCCCCAGGTGATTTTATCCCACGCTTGATACCATGCAGATAATTTAAAGTCTTCAAGACTCTGATGATAATCGTGACTAAATTCATCAAGATCATAACGAACCTGTTCTGACACTTCAGCGATCTCTTTTTTGGCAAGATCTTCGGCCGCACCAGCATAGGCTTTCGCTTTGACAGCGATATCATGGGTAAAATGATCGCTGATCACTGGATGAGCACTTCTGTAAGAATCCGGCTTCACAGCCAGACCGCGAAGGGTATTTTGATAGTGAGTAAATGTTTTAGCCATATCAACCTCCTCATGAGAATCGTTTGTTGAAGAAACCTACCTAGATTAATAGCTAAAAAGCGTTATTGCTACCATCAAGTATATACCCAAACCACTTAAAAATGTGAACTAAGATACTCGCTGGGGTATTCTCCAAAAGAATAGTCAACAAGTGAGGAATGTCAAAAATTAACAGGCAAAATCAGGCGATATCAACATCCAAACAGGAATAACTGCTAACTATCTGCAGATGAAACTTGTTGCCCTTTCTTTGCTAAGGTATTCTATAGCAAAATTTTGTTTATAAATCATATCAAGAATAGAACCGGATCTCACCCATGCAAGAACAATATACTCCAAGCAGTATCGAACCTCAGGTTCAAAAACACTGGCAAGAAAATAAAACATTCGAAGTACAAAACGACGAAAATAAAGAAAAATTCTACTGCTTGTCTATGTTCCCATACCCAAGTGGTCGACTGCACATGGGCCACGTACGTAACTATACTATCGGTGATGTGATCGCGCGCTTCCAACGTATGCAAGGCAAAAACGTATTGCAACCTATTGGTTGGGATGCATTTGGTCTACCCGCTGAAAATGCAGCAATCAAGAACAACACTGCACCTGCGCCTTGGACATATGAAAACATTGATTACATGAAAGGTCAGCTAACGTCTCTAGGCTTTGGCTATGACTGGAGTCGCGAAATCGCGACATGTACACCGGAATATTACCGTTGGGAACAAGAGTTCTTCACTAAACTGTTCAACAAAGGTTTAGTTTACAAGAAGACATCATCAGTTAACTGGTGTCCAAACGATGAAACTGTACTTGCTAACGAACAAGTAAACGACGGTTGTTGCTGGCGTTGTGATACCCCTGTAGAACAAAAAGAAATCCCACAGTGGTTCATTAAGATCACAGAATACGCAGACGAGCTACTCACATCAATTGATGATCTTGACGGCTGGCCTGAACAAGTTAAAACAATGCAACGTAACTGGATCGGCCGCAGTGAAGGCATTGAATTAGACTTTGTTGTTGACGGTGAAATAGATGCTGAATTAAGTAAACTATCTGTATACACAACACGTCCAGACACAATAATGGGCGTAACGTATGTTGGTATTGCAGCTGGTCACCCACTTGCAACCAAAGCAGCACTAACAAACCCAGCACTTGCCGAATTCAACCTTGAATGTAAAAACATGAAAGTGGCTGAAGCTGACCTAGAAAAAATGGAAAAGAAAGGCATGGCTACTGGCCTATACGCTATTCATCCATTAAATGGTCGTAAAGTACCTGTATACGTAGCAAACTTCGTATTAATGGGTTACGGCACAGGCGCGGTAATGGCGGTTCCAGCTCATGACCAACGTGACTACGAATTCGCAACTAAATACGGTATCGATATCGTGCCAGTCATTAAACCCGCTGACGGTAGCGAACTCGACGTATCTGAAGTAGCTTACACTGAAAAAGGTGTGCTATTTAACTCTGGCGAATTCGACGGGTTGGAATTTGGTGCAGCAGTAGATGCAATCGCGGCTAAATTAGAAGCAAACGGTCAAGGCACTAAGAAAGTTAACTTTCGCCTACGTGACTGGGGTGTTTCTCGTCAACGTTATTGGGGCGCTCCAATCCCAATGCTAACGCTTGAAGATGGTACGGTTGTTCCAACACCAGCAGACCAACTGCCTGTTATCTTACCTGAAGATGTTAAAATGGACGGCATTCAAAGTCCAATTAAAGCCGATTTAGAATGGGCTAAAACCACATATAATGGTCAACCTGCACTGCGTGAAACAGACACATTTGATACCTTCATGGAATCATCTTGGTACTATGCACGTTACTGCAGCGCAACATCAGAAACTGAAATGCTAAACCGTGAAGATGCAAATCATTGGTTACCAGTGGATCAGTATGTGGGTGGTATTGAACACGCATGCATGCACTTATTATATGCCCGTTTCTTCCACAAATTGCTACGTGATGAGCAAATGGTTGATAGCAACGAACCGTTCAAACGTCTACTTTGTCAAGGTATGGTACTTGCTGATGCATACTACTACACCAACGATAATGGCGGCCGTGTTTGGGTTTCGCCATTAGATGTAACCGTTGAGCGTGACGAAAAAGGTCAACCAACTAAATATATCGATAATGAAGGCAACGAACTTGTTTATACAGGCATGACAAAAATGTCTAAGTCTAAAAACAACGGTATCGACCCACAAACCATGATCGAACGTTTTGGTGCTGATACAGTACGTCTGTTCATGATGTTTGCAGCACCAGCTGACCAAACACTAGAATGGCAAGACTCGGCAGTAGAAGGCGCACACCGTTTCCTACGTCGTATCTGGACATTAGCTTACAACCACATCAGTAAGGGTGAAGTTGTCGCGCTAGATGTCTCAGCACTGAACGGCAAGCAAAAAGAACTACGTCGTGAGATCCATAAAACAATTGCCAAGGTATCTGATGACGTTGAACGTCGTCAAACGTTCAATACTGCAATTGCATCTGTTATGGAATTGATGAACAGGCTTGCTAAAGCACCACAAGAATCCGAGCAAGACCGCGCACTACTTCAAGAAGCATTAGTGGCGGTTGTTCGTCTACTTGCACCTATCACGCCACACATTTGTTTTGAACTGTGGGGAAAATTAGGTCAAGAAGGTAGCATCGACGAAGCACTATGGCCTGTCGCTGATAAAGCGGCGATGGTGGAGTCTGAAAAATTAATCATTGTGCAAGTAAACGGGAAACTGCGTGCTAAATTAACTGTACCAGCTGACGCAACACGTGAGTCTGTTGAAGCATTAGCAAATGCAGATGAGAACGTGACTAAGTTCACTGACGGTAAAACAGTACGTAAAGTCATTTTCGTACCCGGTAAGCTATTAAATATCGTAGCGAACTAAAATATTATAGAGAACGAGTGTAGCGCTCAACAGAACGCTTAAGCTTAACGGATAATTATTTAGCTCAGTTAACAAAAAAAGACAGCCCTAAACGCCCATTTTATTTTTATAGTGGCGTCTAGGGCTTTTTTGTTTGTCGATTACGTGTAAAATTAACCCCCTTAAACTATCCCTCTTATTTTTCTTGTGAGCATTATGATTGCATCGGTACAGTATCCACGTTTTATTCGGCTAACTTGCATTGTTTTCCTGCTATCTTATCTCAGCGGCTGTGGTTTCCATTTAAAAAATAACTACGCAATTCCCAAGGAATTACATAACCTTACTCTGGTATCAAGCAAATATTCCGAATTAACCCGTTTGATCAAACAACAATTACGCTATAGCCAGATAAACCTTGTAACAGAACCGGATACAACAACGCCGATATTAAAGATTGCTTCCGAAGGCACCGCGTCACGAACCGTGTCTTTATACTCGGATGCGACAGCAGCAGAATATGAATTAAGCTATGTGATAAAAATGGAAGTGCGTCTGCCGGATCAAGAACCACAATTTTTTACTATTGCACTACAACGTGATCAGCTAAACAACTCACAGGAAGCACTGGCGCGCTCCCGAGAGTCAGAATTATTGGTGAGCGAATTACGCCAAGCAGCAGCTGAGCAGGTCGTCCGCACTCTGAACCAAGTCGTTATAGCACCGACCTCGACTAAACTTGAAGTGAAATAATGCGCGTTTATCCAGAGCAGCTTGAGCAATATCTCAAGACAGAGCTTAAGCCTTGTTATTTGATCTTTGGCGAAGAACTGCTGCTGAAAATGGAAGCAATTGACCAGATCCAAAGCGCCGCTAAAAAACTGGGTTTCGATGAGCGGCATAAATTTCATGCAGACCCGCAGTTGGACTGGCCTGCGGTATTTAATGCTTGTCAGGCGTTGTCACTTTTTTCCAGCAGGCAAATAGTTGAATTAGTGTTTGATAAACGGCCTGCCAAAGAAGACATCAGCCAACTGAATGAACTGTTCCCACTATTAAACCCAGACTTGCTCCTCATCATCAGTGGCCCTTACCTGACGAAAGCCCAGCAACAGGCAAAATGGTTTAATCAGTACTTTAAATCCGCGCTGTATATTCCAGTCAGTCATCCCGAAGGACGTTTCTTTGCCAATTGGATACGCCATCGCTTAAAACGCGCTCAACTCGATGGCCAGCCCGATGCAGTGACCTTATTATGCCGAAGCTTTGAAGGTAACCTGCTTGCAGCAAAACAAGAAATAGATAAACTTGCGCTGCTTTACCCTGGCCAAAGCCTATCCTTGCAACAGGTGCAAGAAGCGATAACTCAGCACTCACATTTCAGTAGTTTTCAGCTGATTGATGCACTGCTTGCGGGTAAGGTCAATCGGGGGCAGCGTATACTTCAGCAGCTTAAGGCTGAAGGTGTCGATCCCATAGTCATTAACTGGTCGCTGAACAAAGAGATCAAACAGCTCTACCAATACAGTTTATTGCAACAACAGGGGATCTCGGTCATCGATGAAATGAAAAAACAACGCCTCTGGGCTAGCCGCCAGCAAATAATCAATGCCTGCCTAAGCCGTTTATCACTGGCAAAAATTGAGCAGATGCTGCTGTTATGTGCCAGTGTAGACAGCGCGATAAAAACCAGTACAACAATAAGCCCCTGGTTATCGTTGCAGATGCTGTGTATCAGCTTTGCTGACTCCCGTTTATTACCCAATTTTCATCACGCTGATATTGACTAGACTAGCAATAAATACCAACTAAGGGCAGACGAACCGCTAACTATGACTGACTTAACTCGCTCACGCGCCATTGGCATCCTCGGCGGCACCTTTGATCCGATTCATTATGGTCATCTGCGCCCTTGCCTGGATCTATTGCAGCAGCTCAACCTGGCAGAAGTGCGATTAATGCCCAACCATATTCCGCCCCATCGTGCCGCGCCGGGTTCGAGCGCTGCACACCGGTTGGCCATGACCACACTTGCAGTGCAAGACTGCGCCGAATTAGCAATCGATACACGTGAGCTCAACCGAGCCACGCTGTCTTACACAATAGACACATTGATTGAACTTGCAGTGGAAAACCCAACCACACCAATATGCTTTCTTATCGGCCTGGATTCACTCAATAGTCTCCATACCTGGCACCGCTGGTCCGAATTATTAAACTACTGCCATCTTATAGTCAGTTATCGTCCCAACTATCAACTGCAGCTCGATCTCGACGTTGAAAAAATGTTTAAACAAGTAATAACGCGTGATATCGATACGATCCATCGGCAACGCAATGGTCATATATTATTGTGGCCCAGCACCCAACTCGACATATCAGCGACCCGGATCCGCCAGCTTATCCGCACCCAACAAAATCCCCAATATTTGCTGCCAGATACAGTGTTAACTTATATCAAACAGCACAAGTTGTATATTTAGGCATTATTCACTGGTATAATTTGCGGTTAACTCGATAACGTTCCTCTGGAGGACCCTTGCAAATATCTGAACTGCAAGCATTTATAATAGATAAAATTGAAGATATGAAAGCCCGCGACATTCAAATCGTTGATGTTAAAGGTAAATCACCTGTAACAGATATAATGATTGTCTGTACTGGTACATCAAAAACACACGTAAGATCTATCTCTAGCCACCTGTACTTAGAAGCTAAAAAAGCTGAGATCAACGTGCTGGGAACTGAAGGTAAAGAAGACGGTGAATGGATTTTAGTGGATCTTGGTGATATCGTTGTCCATATCATGCAACAGCAAACTCGAGAACTCTATCAATTAGAGCAACTTTGGCAGGCTGCAGGGGCATAGTCAAATGAAGATTCAGCTAGTTGCTGTCGGAACTAAGATGCCAGCATGGGTGGAAAGCGGATATAAAGAGTACGCCCGTCGTTTCCCTAAAGATATGCCATTAGAACTGATCGAAATTAATGCGGGTAAACGGGGTAAAAACGCCGATATTAAGCGAATTTTAGAGCAGGAAGGTGTAAAAACGATGCAAGCGATCCCAAAAGGTAACCGCATCGTGACTTTAGAAGTAACAGGCAAGCCTTGGACAACCGAACAACTAGCTGCAGAACTGGATAGGTGGAAACACGATGGTCGTGATGTCAGTTTATTAATTGGCGGTCCGGAAGGACTGGCACCGGAATGTACCGAAGCTTCAGAACAACGCTGGTCACTCTCACCATTAACCTTACCGCATCCTTTGGTACGTGTTGTAGTGGCTGAAAGTTTGTACCGTGCCTGGAGCGTCACAACAAACCATCCTTACCATAGAGAGTAATATATTGGTGGCAAGGAAGCGTATAACATTACGAGACCATTCTGCGGAGTCCTCTTTATTTGCTCGCCGCACTCTGGTCTCCTTTATTTTTATCATTCTGGTTATCGGATTATTGTTAAGTAACCTGTACTCCCTGCAGGTCGATTCTTATCAAGCTTATAAAACCCGATCCAATGAAAACCGGATAAAACTGGTTCCCATAGCACCGAATCGCGGTCTTATTTATGATCGCAATGGCATATTGTTAGCCGAAAACAAACCTGTCTACAGCTTAGATATGGTGCCTGAAAAAATCAAAGATATCGAAGAAACCATACACCAATTAGCCCCTTTATTAAACTTAACTGAAGATAATGTCGAGAATTTTCATTCTCGGTTACTTGGACAGCGCCGCTTTAAACAAGTGTCAGTACTCAGCAACCTCTCAGAATCTCAAGTGGCTAAGTTTGCCGCCCATCAGCATAAATACCCTGGTGTTTCTGTCAGTGCCCGACTAAAACGGCATTATCCCTTTGGTGATGCACTTACCCACGCCCTCGGTTATGTGGCTCGACTCAATATCAGAGACTTGAAACGGTTAGAAAAAAATGGTCGAAGAGCAATATATGCCGCAACCTACGATATCGGCAAGCAAGGTATAGAACGCTATTATGAAGAAGCACTGCACGGTAAACCGGGTTTTAAAGAAGTTGAAGTGAATAACCGCGGAAAAATTATCAGAACACTAAAAATCACCCCACCAGTACCGGGAAATGATCTGTACCTAAATATTGATATTCGTCTGCAACTTAAGGCGCAAAAAGAACTGGCCGGCCGGCGCGGCGCTATTATTTTACTTGCGCCAGAAACAGGCGAAGTATTGACCATGGTATCCAGCCCAAGTTATGACCCCAATTTATTTGTGCATGGCATTAGCAGCAAAGACTACAACCGCTTGTTGCAGTCAAAAGATCGACCACTGATCAACCGAGCAACCCAAGGGCGTTATCCGCCAGCATCAACGGTAAAACCACAGTTAGCGATTCTAGGTCTGGAAGACGGTGCCATTACCCCAAGCACCATTATTAATGATCGCGGTTGGTTCCAGATCCCTAACACCAAACGTAAATTCCGTGACTGGAAACGTTGGGGACACGGAAAAATCAATGTCTATAAAGCCATTACACAGTCTTCAGACACCTTCTTTTATAACCTTGCTTACAATGTCGGCATAGATAAAATTCATAACTTTATGACTGAATTCGGTTTCGGCGAATATACCGGTATCGATGTGAAAGAAGAGACCAAAGCGCTTTTACCGTCACGGGGCTGGAAACGAGCGCGTTATAACCAACCCTGGTACCAAGGCGATACGATCTCGGTTGGTATTGGCCAGGGCTATTGGTCAGCAACACCGATCCAATTAGCCAAAGCAACTGGCATTATCGCGACAAAAGGTTTACGTCCGATACCCCAGATAGTACATGATATTAAATATACTGATGGAAGCACATTCCAACCGGTCACAGAATTACCGCCACTGCAACTAAAAGACCCAAGTCATTGGCAAGTAGCCAAAGACGGTATGCACGGCGTAGTAACCAAAAGTAATGGTACGGCACGTAAAGCCTTTGCCAACGCCAGTTATTCTGCAGCGGGTAAATCAGGTACCGCCCAATTATATCAGTTAGGTGAAGAAAAATACGACGCCAGCAAGATCAGAGAGCGATTGCGGGATAACGCTATGTTTGTCGCTTATGCCCCCTTTGACAGACCACAAATATCCGCCACCATTATTCTGGAAAATGCCGGTGGTGGTAGCTCACAGGCGGCCCCCTCAGCACGGCGCTTATTTGATACCTACTTTGCGAACAAAAGGAAAAAATAATGCCAGATAGTCGTCACCGCGCAAGCATTTGGTATAAGCTCCACATCGATTTCCCGCTATTATTTGGTCTATTGGCACTTATGGGAACCAGTTTAGTGGTGCTTTACAGTGCCGGCGGTGCCGATATAGCGCTTATGCAACGCCAGCTTTTACGCATGGCACTGGCGTTGGCAGTGATGTTTATTCTGGCGCAAGTATCACCCTCTCTTTATCGTAAATGGGCCTTTCCCATCTTTGTTATCGGCACCATAATGTTAGTCGCTGTATTGATTTTTGGCCATGTCGGTAAGGGCGCACAGCGTTGGCTTGATCTCGGGTTTACTAAATTCCAGCCCTCTGAAATAATGAAAGTTGTCATGCCACTGGCCATTGCTCGCTATATGAGTAACCAACCGATTCCACCGAGTTTCAGAACTATCTGTGTCGCTTTTCTCATGGTGATCGTGCCTACCTTGTTAATTGCCAAACAACCGGATCTTGGCACCTCGTTACTGGTAGCAACATCGGGCATCTTTGTTATATTTCTGGCCGGGATGTCGTGGTATTTAGTTGTCATTGCGTTTGGATTAATTTCTGCTTTCGCCCCGATACTTTGGTTTTTCCTCATGCACCCTTACCAGAAGCAGCGCGTACTTACTTTTCTTAATCCAGAAAGAGATCCGCTTGGCTCTGGCTATCATATTATTCAATCAAAAATTGCCATAGGCTCAGGCGGTTTCTGGGGAAAAGGGTGGCTATCAGGCACACAATCTCAGCTCGATTTTTTACCCGAGCGTCACACCGATTTTATTTTTGCAGTATTTGGGGAAGAATTTGGCTTATTCGGTGTCATACTGCTGTTAGCGCTATACCTCTTCGTTATTTGTCGTTGTCTGATGATAGCTTTGCAGGGGCAACGTGCATTTGAAAGTCTTGTTGCTGGTAGCATTACGCTGACGTTCTTTATATATTTGTTTGTAAATATCGGCATGGTGAGTGGATTATTGCCTGTTGTTGGGGTTCCTCTGCCTTTAATTAGCTATGGAGGCACTTCGATGGTGACATTGATGGCTGGTTTTGGCATTCTAATGTCTGTAAGAACACATCGCCGATTAAGTTGAGGAATTTAGATGTTAGGAAAAAAAGCATTATTTCTGCTAGGTTTAGCAGCGTTTCAAGTCAATAGCACCGAATTACCCGCTGAACACCAGATTTGGGTCAGCGAATTAAGTAGCCAATATAATATTTCAGAACAGGTACTTACAGATGCCATTGGGCAAGCCCATCTGGATCAAAATGTACTAACTAAAATACAAACACCTTGGGAAAAAAAACCTTGGTATAAATACGCCCCCATTTTCATCACTGACAGTCGGATCAATCAGGGTATCGAATTCTGGAAACTGCATGAAGAAACCCTTACCAAGGCAGAGCAGGAATACGGCGTACCAGCGCAAATTATCGTCGCTATCATGGGTGTTGAAACCTTCTATGGAAAATATAAAGGCAATATTCCGGTATTAGACTCCCTGTATACGCTGGGCTTTAATTATCCTGCCCGTGGCCAATTTTTTCGCCAAGAGTTTGCGCAATACATCCAACTGAGTGAACAGCAAGGCTGGGCGCTACGCGATATTAACGGTTCCTATGCTGGTGCCATGGGCTTAGGTCAGTTTATTTCATCCAGTTACCGTCACTATGGCGTAGATTTTTCAGGCGACGGCACCATAGATATGATCAATGATCCCGTTGATGCCATTGGCAGCATTGCTAATTATTTTAGCAAGCATCACTGGCGTGATTCAGCCCCCGTCGCTTACCCCGTTACCGTTGACCCAGTTAAGGCAGAAGTTTTGTTAACCCCTTCGCTGAAAATAACCCAAACTTGGTCAGAGCTAAAAGAAGCTGGCATTACCCTCAACTCAGAGGATACGCGTGTAGCAAAAATAATTATTGATGATGACAGTCCAGCCAAGTTACTTAAACTACAGCAGCTTGACCGTGATGAATACTGGATATACTTGGATAACTTTTACACTATCACGCGTTACAACCACAGCCCGCTTTATGCAATGGCAGTGTTCCAGTTAAGCGAAAGAATTAAGCAAACGAAAAATGCGTCGTAAACTATTGACGATCTGTTGTTGCGGCCTGCTGGCCGCCTGCTCCAGCTCCCGTTACCAGATCAGTAATGATCACGCTCCAGATTACATTCCTCAGCTAGACGAAATTTCTGACGCGGTTCCCGTGCAACAGCCCTATAGCCGCCACGCCAATAAGGACTACCGAGTACGTGGGGTTGACTATAAAGTATGGCGAGATATAACAGAACTCACCCAATCCGGCAAAGCATCCTGGTACGGAAAAAAATTCCACGGGCATAAAACCTCAAACGGTGAAATTTATGACATGTTTTCAATGTCAGCCGCACACAAGAATCTGCCTCTACCGAGTTTTGTCAAAGTCACAAATACCGGCAATGACCGCAGTGTTATTGTACGGGTAAATGATCGGGGACCTTTTCACTCCGAGCGTATTATCGATTTGTCCTACGCTGCGGCCTATAAGTTGGACATGCTCAAATCGGGTACCGCTGATGTTCGCGTTGAATTGATAATGCCAAGGCAAGAAAACAACACCTTGTTTACGAAAAAACCAGACTGGTTCATTCAGATCCTGGCTTCAAGTAGTGCCAGTAAGGCACAAAATATAGCTGAAAAGCTCGGGAGTGAATACAAGGTAAGCAATCGATTGGTTGCCGCAGACACACTTCACCGCGTACAGCTTGGGCCGATTGGAAACATCAGTGAAGCTGAAGCATTATTATTAATAATTCAGCAAAAATATAAAAATGCTTATTTATTTAAGGAACTTCCGTCCCAAAATGTATCTAACTAAATAAACAATAAATAGCCAAACATAAAGACAGTCAGTTTGATAGACTAACAACTTAGTATTTATCAAATTATATCCAACTCCAATTATAGTGAAGTGAAACGTGGCCAATCAATTAAAAAAAATAGTTCTAACTAGCCTGATAGTGGCTAGCTTTTCATTGAATGCAGCACCTAGCGTAATACCTGATGCGCCAATTGTTGCTGCTAAAGCCTTTATATTAGTTGATTTCGATTCAGGTAAAGTGATTGCAGAAAAAAATGCAGATGAATCCCTCGAGCCAGCCAGCTTAACCAAAATGATGACCAGCTATGTGATAGGTCAAGAGATCAAGGCCGGTAATATAGCCCTGCAAGATCAAGTCACCATCAGTAAAAATGCATGGGCGAAAAATTTCCCTGATTCATCTAAAATGTTCATCGAAGTCGGCAAAACCATCACCGTTGAAAAATTAAATCAAGGTATCATTGTCCAATCAGGTAATGATGCCTGTGTTGCAATGGCCGAACATATAGCCGGGACCGAGGGTGCGTTTGCGCAACTGATGAACTCCTGGAGCGAGCAGCTGGGGATGAATGCCACCCACTTTGTGAACAGCCATGGTTTAGACAACAGAGAGCACTATACCAGCGCCCGTGATATGGCAACCTTAGGTCAAGCACTGATCCGAGACGTACCCGAAGAATACCGCATCTACGCGCAAAAGAAATTCACTTTCAACGGCATAACGCAGTATAACCGTAACGGCTTGTTATGGGATAAAAGTATGAATGTTGATGGTATTAAAACCGGTCACACATCACAAGCAGGCTATAACCTCGTTTCTTCAGCAACCAAAGACAACATGCGTCTCATTGCTGTTGTCATGGGTACTAAAAATGCGGATGCCCGTAAGGCAGAAAGTAAAAAACTACTGAATTTTGGTTTCCGTTTTTACGAAACAGTGACACTGCATAATGCTAACAGCAATATTGTCAGCGAACGTGTTTGGATGGGAACACAGGAACAGATCAGTTTAGGTTTAGCCGAAAAACTCACCCTAACAGTACCACGTGGCCAAGCAAAAAATTTAACCGCGAGTTTTGAAATCCAAAAAGAACTCAGCGCACCCATTGCTAAAGGTGATATTGTCGGTAAGATCTTCTATAATCTCAACGATGAAGAGATTGCGCAAGTCGATCTAATTGCCCTTGAAGACGTTGAATTAGGAGGCTGGTTCAGCCGCTTAGTTGACTATTTCAAATTATTATTTGCGGGCTGGTTTGGTTAAGACTTCCCCTCGCGCCAATCCACGATTATAATTAGACCCAAACCACGATTATAATGCGGTCAAACAAAGGAGGCATTTGCCTCCTTTACCATTATTACCAAGCAATGAGAACAACCCATGTCTTTAAACACTAAATTCGACGAACTACTTGATTTTCCTTGTCTATTTAACTTTAAAGTTATCGGCAATACGCATCATAAACTGCACGACAATATCGTTGCGGTGGCGCAGCAACATGTGTTAGGAAACTATGCACCAAGTTCAAAGCAAAGTAGCAAGGGCACTTATGATTCAGTGACCATCAATGTTAAAGTCAATGATAAAGACCAGGTTGAAAGCTTATATTCCGCTTTTGGTGCAATCCCTGGTGTGGTTCGAGTTTTATAAAACAATCATATAGAAGAAGATATTTTGTCACACGATAGCATTATCATTCGTCAACTGAATCGCCAGCCTTATAGCAAGGTCTTTCAAGCGATGAAGTCGTTTACTGACAACAGAGGCGATGCCACTGAAGATGAACTTTGGCTGGTTGAACACGATCCGGTATTTACTCAGGGTCAGGCAGGTAAACCAGAGCATGTTCTAACCACGGGAGATATTCCCGTAGTCCAAGCAGACCGGGGCGGCCAGGTAACCTACCACGGTCCAGGGCAGCAGGTTGTCTACTTCCTACTTGATATAAAGCGCCGTAAGCTTGGGGTAAGAGATCTGGTTAGCCACATTGAAAACGGCATTGTTGCAACACTGGCAGAATTCGGCATTGAAGCTTACCCACGGGCAGACGCCCCCGGTGTTTATGTGGCCGATAAAAAAGTAGCATCGTTAGGCCTACGAATCCGTAAAGGCCGAACATTTCATGGCCTGGCACTTAATGTAAACATGGATTTATCCCCTTTCTTACGTATTAACCCTTGTGGTTATGCGGGTATGGAGATGACCCAAACCAGCAATTTCAGTGGTGCTACCACTCTGGATGAGATACAACCTAAGCTAGTCGAACACCTATGTTCCCTGCTAGAATACACCAAATTAACTTTTAAAGATGGATTAACAGAGCATGAGTAATTCAGTTCGATTAGAGCCTGGCGTTAAACTTCGCGACGCAGATAAAATGGCCAAAATTCCAGTTAAAGTGATTGCAACTGAGAATGATGAAATCCTGCGCAAGCCTGAGTGGTTGAAAATTCGGCTGCCAAAAAGCTCAGCTCGGATCCAAGAAATTAAAGATGTAATGCGCAAAAACAATCTGCATTCAGTTTGTGAAGAAGCATCATGCCCGAACCTATCAGAATGCTTTAATCATGGCACTGCAACGTTTATGATCATGGGCGCTATTTGTACCCGTCGCTGCCCATTCTGCGATGTGGCTCATGGCAAACCATTACCATTAAACCAAGAAGAACCAATCAAACTGGCACAAACCATTGCCCAGATGAAACTAAAGTATGTGGTAATAACCTCCGTTGATCGAGATGATTTGCGAGATGGTGGTGCACAGCATTTTGCAGATTGTATTCGGGAAATTCGCCTGCTTAATTCAGACATCAAAATTGAGGTCCTAGTGCCGGACTTTAAGGGTCGGATGGATAAAGCACTCGACATTTTTAAAGAAACACCACCAGATGTATTTAACCACAATTTGGAAACGGCTCCGCAACATTATAAAATGGCGCGTCCCGGTTCAGACTATCAATGGTCACTGCGTCTGCTGCAACGTTTTAAAGAGATGCACCCGACAATACCAACTAAATCAGGGTTAATGATGGGGCTTGGTGAAACGAATGAAGAGATCCGCCAGGTCATTAAAGATCTTGCTGAGCACGGCGTCACCATGTTGACGCTGGGTCAATATTTACAACCTAGCCGTCATCACTTGCCAGTGAAACGCTACGTGCACCCAGATGATTTTGATGCCCTTGGTGAGCTAGCGAAAGAAGTTGGCTTTGAACACGCTGCTTGTGGACCTTTTGTACGATCTTCATACCATGCTGATCTACAGGCGCAAGGTAAAGCGATCAAATAATCCTGTTTATGCTTACTAAACCGGGCATATCGACGACAGTGAAAACTGCCGCATGCCTGGTTATCCACCTTCTTTTACTTCTGCTTTCACCTCTTTTTTTTCTTCTGCTTTCTCCATATTAAATAACCCGTTCGGTATACTGTTCAAACGCCAAGTCGCATCCACCAGCGTCTCTAAAATACCTCTAATCGCCCCTTTCGTCACTCCCTTCGATGCATTCTCACCAATTTTATCGCTTTCAGCAACCAGTGCCTCAACCCGCTTCAAGGTTAGCGGTATATCCAAGCGGATTTTTTTAGCTTCCGCCAAGATAGGCGGGATCAACGTATTAATCGTATCAGCACGGGTCAACACGTCTGGGACCTGTTGATTAACCACATTAACCTGCTGTAGTACTGCGGGTAAATCAGCACGCACAGCGGCGACTTCCGCGAGTATAGGCGGAATACTCGTTCGAATAGCTCCGACCTCAGCCAAAATAATGGGTAGCTGAGTGCGGATTTCAGCAAGTATAGTAGGGATGCTACGCTGGTTGATGATCTCAACTTGCGCGACAATTACGGGAATTTGCACTGCAATCTTATCTACCTCTTGCAATATTTCTGGCAGAGCTTGACGCACAGCTGATACTTCTTTAGTCAGGCTTAGCACTGCATATGAAAAATAGCTTAAACCCGCTGTTATAAGCACTGCGGCGAGCACGGTCGAAACACTAAATCGCTATTGAGACATAGTGCTTATCCGATTTTAAAGAAACTAATAGTTAACGATACTGGTGGCCAAATTACATCTCAAGTCTTAATAAGGTCGGATCAAGCCATCGCCAATCGCGATCCATTTATAAGTGGTGAGCTCTTCCAGTCCCATCGGCCCGCGTGCATGTAGTTTCTGCGTCGATACCGCTACTTCTGCACCAAGACCAAATTGGCTGCCATCAGTAAAACGGGTACTGGCATTAACATACACAGCCGCTGAGTTCACTGCATTCAAAAAACGCGTTGCGTTGGTTAAGTTGTCCGTTAAAATCGCATCAGAGTGTTCAGTTGAATGTTCACGAATATGAACAATAGCCTCTTCCACATCATCAACAACTTTAACACCTAAAATAAGTGCTAACCACTCTTGATCAAAGCACTCCGCAGTCGCAACATGGAGATATTTTTCATTCACATTAGATAACGCAATATGGGCTTTTGGCTCAGCCCGAAGTTCAACCTTACTTTGCGCCAGGCGTTCAGCCATCAGAGGCAAAAAGGTATCTGCGATCTGCTTATGTACCAGCACAGTATCTAATGCATTACAGGCTGACGGACGCTGTACTTTTGCATTTTCGATGATGGCAATCGCATCGGCAACATTAGCAGATTCATCAACAAATACATGGCAAATGCCCATGCCACCAGTGATAACAGGAATAGTACTTTGCTCTTGGCATAAGCGGTGTAGACCTGGACCACCACGTGGAATGATCATATCCACATATTTGTCCATTTTCAGTAATGCCGTCACTAACGCACGATCTGGACTTGCGATCACCTGAATGGCATCTTTCGGCAATGCCGCTTTTTCTAATGCGATCTGAATAACCTTGACTAAGGCCAGATTGGAATGCACAGTTTCTTTACCGCCACGTAAAATTGCCGCATTACCTGTTTTTAAGCTCAGAGCCGCAATATCAATCGTAACATTAGGACGGGCTTCATATATAACGCCCATCACCCCCAGTGGAATACGGCGTTTACATAAGCGTAAGCCATTTTCTAACACTTTACCGTCAGATTCAGCACCCACCGGATCCGGTAAAGCAATAACACTGCGCACATCTGCAATGATACCTGCTAACCTTTCTTCCGTTAGCAATAGGCGGTCAAGCAACGCTTCGGTTAAGCCATTTTGCTTACCTGTTTCAATATCTTTTTTATTCGCGTCCAAAATGTCAACCTGGCTATGTTCTAATTCACAGGCGATAAACTCTAATGCATTATTTTTTTCTGCCGTCGTGAGCGTTGCTAAAGCATAACTGGCAACCTTGGCTTTTTTTCCTAATTCTTCTAACACTGTCTCTTCCTTAAAGTAAAACTAAATCGTCACGATGAATCGCCACTGCGCCGTAGCCGTAGCCCAGTTTGGTCTCTATTTCACAGGAATGACAACCCGCGATAGCCGTTAACTCATCACTGGTATAACGGCTGATCCCGCGTCCTAACTGCTTCCCTTGCTGGTTTTGTAACTGTACTACATCACCACGTTGGAACGTCTCCGACACATGATAGATCCCCTTGGGAAGCAAACTACTGCCTTTTTGCTGCACAGCGATTACCGCACCATCGTCGATAGTCACCACCCCTGAAGGTGGTGGACCAGCAAGGATCCACTGTTTGCGGCTTTCCAGTGGCGTAGTATGAGAAGGGAATAAAGTGCCTACTTTTTCACCTTTCGCCAATCGGATCAGTACATTTTCTTCTACGCCGGCTGCAATAACAACAGCAATACCGGCACGGCAGGCAATTTCAGCAGCTTGTAATTTTGTAGCCATGCCACCGGTACCTAAGCCGCCGGCGCTGCCCCCTGCTAACTGGCGGATCTCATCATCAATAGTATTGACAACCTCAATTAATTTTGCGTCAGGGTTATTGCGTGGGTCTGCAGTAAACAGACCCTGTTGGTCAGTTAACAACATCAGGGTATCTGCATTGGCGAGGATCGCGGCCAGGGCAGATAAGTTATCATTATCTCCCACTTTTATTTCAGTAGTCGCTACCGCATCATTTTCATTAATGATCGGTACAATACGGTTATCCAGCAAGGCTCGCATGGTATCTCGGGCATTAAGGAAACGCTCGCGATCATCGAGATCAGCACGCGTCAGTAACATCTGACCGACATTAAGCCCATAAATATTAAAAAGACTTTGCCAGGTAAAAATTAGCTGACTTTGGCCAACAGCAGCTAACATCTGTTTGTTCGCCATGGTGGGGGGAAGATCAGGGGCACCCAAATGTTCACGACCGGCAGCGATAGCCCCGGAAGTAACGACAATAATATCATGCCCTTGTTGGTACAATTTTGCACATTGGCGAACCAGTTCAACCATATGCGCACGATCTAAGCGTGCCGTACCACTGGTTAATACACTGGTTCCCAATTTCACCACTATGGTTTGTTTTATCATCCCCAACTCGTTCTCTTTACTTACTTAATAGGCATTTTGACCTGAGAAACAAATTTATACAATAGGGAAAGGTTTTATAGACGTGTAAAGTACAGTGAAAAGGCGCCAGCATCAATGCACTCAAGCAACTTAAAGATGCTTAGGTACATTGATTTAAGTACGTTTATTTGAGGGTAGGATGACTAAGCATAGAATATATAAGTATAGAGGCTTGAGTTATAGAACGTTACGCTGCGGAAAGAATGAGTGCTTTAGCCAGGATCGCCGAAGGTTTTAGTTGCAGCGCCAATTTATCCTGCAAACAAGGTGATAATACTTCATAAAATTTATTAAGTGATTTAACCACGTCATCACGATACTGTTTCGGTACCGCTTTTTTCTGCCAGTGACCCTGTTCATTAAACAGACCAAACTGATAATGATACTCACAAACGTCACCAACTAAATCCATTTTCAGCCACCAGCCATAAAACTCACGCTTTGCAGGCTCAACCCCAGCATCAACACAGATTGTTAGGCAATCAAACATAAATACTTCTGGTTTACTCTCATTTTCTCTTAAATAAGGACCAAGGGCATTAAGGATTCGGATTCGTTTACGAAAAAAGACATAATTGGTATCTGTCGACGTCGGCATAAGGATTCTCTCTTACAAATTTATTGTTATTATTATTGAGGTTCAACTGCTAACTATAGAAGAGAATGGAAGGCTTTGCTGAAAAAAATGCAATATATATACTTTATTAATAACGAGTAATGAGTTAACGCAATACAACGAAAGGAAGTGGTAAGGAAGTGCTCATACTAACAAAGCAGGTAATGCGTAGAAAAAAATTAACAGCGCCAACAGAAAGTATGGCGCTGTGCAGTACTTATTAACCCTGTTTACAAATAGGGTCAACAAAGCCGGATGTCATATCCCAAGGTAACTCAATCCAAGTGTCCTGGCTGATAGGAACAATAAAATCATCAACTAAGTGCTCACCCATAGGTTTCGCATAAACAGTCACAAATCTCGCTTTCGGGTACATGCCACGAATTTTTTTAGCTGTTTCACCGCTATCAACAAGATCATCGATGATGATAAAACCTTCACCGTCACCAGGCGCTGCTTTTAACACAGTCATATCACGCTGATGGTCATGGTCATAACTTGAAATACATACAGTATCAACATGGCGTATTTCTAATTCACGCGCAAGGATCGCTGAAGGAACTAAGCCACCACGGCTAACCGCAATAATACCTTTCCATTGTTCCGCAGGAAGAAGCTTATGAGCAAGTTTACGCGTATCACGCTGTAAATCACCCCAAGACACTATAAATTTATCACTCATTTAACCAACCTCTGAATACACTAGGAACAAAGTAAAGTGTAACTGTTTAAAATCACCAACTAAGATATTGGCCCACAACCCAATGTAAAGCTGTACACCCATTTTTAGCGAGCTAAGATACCAGCACTCTCGTGCAAGAACAAGCTATTACACAAATATCATAGTAAATGAGCAGTAATTTCATCGAATCTGCTTCACAATGTTAGAAAATAATTGTTTCTGGCGTTATTTTTGTGATTTTCATCTTTACTCTCTTAAAAAACTAGCACATTCTTTGTATCATGCTAAATGCTTTGTATCATGCTAAATGTAATTATTAATTCCAATTAAGGAGCCTTAAAGTGGCACAGTTAAGTAATTTACAGCCTCAAGTTGTTTGGAACATATTCGAACAGATGTGTGCAAATCCCCGCCCGTCAGGACACGAAGAAAAAGTTTCAGCTTGGATCCAGCAGCTCGCAAAAGAGCATAATATCGACTGCAAAGAAGATAAAGTGGGTAACCTTTTCCTCAAGAAACCTGCAACAGCAGGTATGGAAAATCGCAAAGGCGTTGTGCTTCAAGCGCACATGGATATGGTGCCACAAAAAAATTCAGACACAGACCATGATTTCGTCACCGATCCTATCGACGCTTATGTCGATGGTGAGTGGGTTACTGCACGCGGCACAACACTGGGTGCCGACAACGGCATTGGTTTGGCAGCAAGTTTAGCGGTTATCTTCTCTGATGACATCGAACATGGGCCGCTGGAAGTATTAGTCACCATTGATGAAGAAGCCGGAATGACAGGCGCGTTTGGTCTGGAAGCGGGTTGGTTAGAAGGTGAAATTTTATTAAACACCGATTCTGAAGATGAAGGTGAAGTATACATGGGTTGCGCTGGCGGCATTAATGCCAATATCCAGTTCCCACTGCAACATGAAGCCGCGCCAGCCGATCATCAAACATTTGAGATCGCAGTAAAAGGCTTAAAAGGTGGTCACTCTGGGGTTGATATCCACCTTGGTCGTGGTAATGCTAACAAATTACTGGCTCGTTTCCTTAAAGAAGCTGGCCGTGACATGGGCGTACGCCTAGTTAGCATCAACGGCGGCACATTGCGCAATGCGATTCCGCGTGAAGCGTTTGCTACCATCACAGTTGCGCCAGCGCAGCGTGAAGAGTTTAAAGCGTGCCTGGAATTCTTTGCCAAAACCATCAAGATTGAACTGGCTGCAACAGAACCTGATATCGAAGTAACGCTAGCACCAGTAGCTGAGTTACCTCCAGTGCTGACCACTGATTGCCAGGTGCGTCTGATCGCGGCATTTAACGGCCTCGTGAATGGCGTAATACGCATGAGCGACGAAATTACCGGTGTAGTGGAAACTTCATCAAACTTGGGCGTGATCAAATCTGAAGGCGACCACGTTTTCATTCAGTGCCTGATCCGTTCATTATCTGACTCTTGCCGTATTGATGCACAAGAAATGATCGCATCGATCTTTGAACTTGCCGGCGCTAACGTTAATTTCGACGGTGCTTACCCAGGCTGGAAACCAGAGACGACATCACCTATCATGCAGGTAATGCGTGACGTGTATGAAACTGAATTTGGTTCAGTACCAAAAATTATGGTTATCCATGCTGGTCTAGAGTGTGGTTTATTTAAAACCTCTTACCCGAACATGGATATGGCGTCATTTGGTCCCACTATCTGCTTCCCGCATTCACCAGATGAAAAGGTAAATATTGCGACTGTCGATATGTTCTGGAAATATTTATTGGCGATCCTAAAAACGATCCCAGCTAAATAATCTAACCAATATATACTACAAGCAAAAGCCGAGTTTCTAACTCGGCTTTTTATTTTCTGCGATTGAAACCATTACCAAATCGTCTCATTTTCCCTTTCTGAAAAATAAAATAGGTTGAGATAACACCACAAGCAATACATCATATAAGCATTAATTTTTATCAGACGATCAGCTGCATACCTAAAGCCCATTGCGCTTAAAAGAATGAAGGAATTTTTATGCCTCAATTAAAGAAAAACCCGACACTTATGGATTTCCAACAATACGTATCAGAACTAGAAATTGAGCGCGGCTTTGCTGAGCAAAATACTGAAACTAAGTGTTTGCTACTCGGTGAAGAGATTGGCGAGTTGTTTAAAGCCGTCCGAAAAGCGGAAGGTATTGCGATTGATCCTAACTCTAAAGTCGGTGAAATAGGCGATGAATTAGCTGATGTATTTATCTATATCTGTTCCATTGCTAATCGGTATGATATCAACTTAGATCAAGCATTTCTTCAAAAAGAAGAAGTGAATAAAAAACGTAAGTGGTCGACTCAGCACTGTACATAACAGACAAGAGTAGGTGTCCAGTGCAACCTTACTCGAGTAAGCTTTGCTCCCCCTTGATGAGACGTTTCTATGCGTCTTAGAGCTGCCCAAAATTGAATAAACATTATTTTTAATCCTACAGTGCCTAAACTGATTCTGTATCTATCCTTAAAATAGCGTAGCTAAATTAACCTGGAACAGGAACAGGCAAGAGGTGACGATGAATGAAATACTCGAACTGCAAACCGGTCAGGTTTCGTTCATCAGCGGCCTTATGGCTGGTTTTTCCCTGTCCATTGCCGCGCAAATTCTGCGAACCAACCGAGTGGGGATACTCAGCAGTATCACCCTGTTAATGTTTACCCTGGTATCCCTGCTGTTTGTGGTCGCATTATATATTGACGTACGCTTGAGTATTGAAGTCGCAACCATCACCCACTTTTCTGATCCCATCCTCGTACAGATCAAAGCCGTGCGGACGGTTGGGACAACCAGCGCCAGTATTGCCTTATTTTTATTTATCATCTCAATAGGTATGCTCCCCTGGTTACAGTCAACACTGGCCGGGATCATTGGCTCTCTGCTCGCCGCGTGCTGTTTTATGCTGGTAACTATCGCAAAAAACCAAATCGACAATTTCGCCCTGCTTCCCGCGGGTTAAAATATTACTTCATCGTTAAAATCGCGCTATACATTGAGAGGGATGCAGCGTAGCAAATAATTTTGCTACAATAGCGTTGACACTGTTAATCAAGCCTGAGCATAAAGTGAGCGAGTGATGAAAAAATTCAATGTTCTAATAATTAGCCTTCTAAGCTGTTGTGCTACATTCACCAGCCAGGCTAATAATCAAGCCTGGGATGAGTCTAAACAAGCGATGGGAGAAGCTTGGGAAAAGACCAAAGAAGCGACTAACAAGGCGCTTGAAGCCGCCAAAGGTAAAACCGATGAACTGCTCGATGACAGTGCAGAAAACAGTAATGAGTGGATAACATCCTTGAAAGACGGCGCTGAAGAAGGCTGGAACAAAACCAAGCAGAAAGTCGAGCAACTGCAAAAAGATCTAGAAAAAGCGCAACAGGAATCAGAGGATGACAATAACAACACTGCTGAACCAGAGCAGGCGCCCATCGACAATGAGATACCAGAATGGCAAAAGGCCTAGCCTGTTTTAAACCATAGTTAAACCAAGACTAAGCCTTTCTTTCGAGACAGCGAAGTAGGCTGTCTCTTTGTGCTTGAGAATATTAGATCCCGCTGCCTGCCAGTTCATCGTTCTCTTCGTGTAAACCACATTCACGCTTGAGTCCAAAGAAACGTGTTTCTTCTTCAGTCATGCCCGCTTGCAGTGGCTGTGAGGTATGTACATCCCCCACCGACACATAATTCTGCTCCCATAGCGGGTGATAACTCAAACCGTTATCCTGCAGATAGTAATGAATCTCTTTATTGGTCCAATCAATAATAGGTAAAAACTTAAAACACCCATTTTGAATCGACAATACCGGTAAGGTTTCCCGACTCGAAGACTGACTTCGACGCAGACCAGAAAACCAAACCTGAGCATCCAATTCCTTGAGTGCACGCTTCATCGGCTCTACTTTGTTGATCAGGTTATATTGAGTAATCCCCTCAACCCCCTGATCCCAAAGTTTGCCGTGCCGCGCTTCCTGCCAGGCCGCTGACTGCGGCGCACGATAAATCTGCAGGTTCAAGTTTAACTGCGCTGTCAACTCATCGATAAACTGATAGGTCTCCGAAAACAGATAGCCGGTATCAGTTAAAATAACCGGTATGTCAGGCTTAAACTGCGTCAGCATATGCAGGCAAACTGCCGCCTGAATACCAAAACTCGATGACAACACCAGCTTATCGCCCAGCTCGGTAACCGCCCAGTCAACCCGTTGCTCAGCCGTCATCGCCTCTAACTCGGCATTAACCGCAGCAAGAGCAGCACGTTGCGCCGCCTTGTCCAAGGTTAATAGCTTATCTAAGTTTAACTGTTCATCTAAGTTTACTTTAGCCATGAAAATCTCTCGATGCTTTTATTACCGGCTTAATGACTTCAGTACGTACCACAAAGTCACCAAAGCGCTCATCAGGTAAGGTATGCTGCGCCCATTCACCAATCAATGTATCTAAAATAGCTAAAATGTCAGCTTCCCCGATGTTCTCGCGATACATCTTGTTTAGTCGCATGCCGTTATTTTTGGCCCCAAGGTACATATTGTACTTACCGGGACCTTTACCGACAAAGCCAACTTCAGCCAGGAACGGACGACCACAACCATTCGGACACCCCGTCATGCGCATCACAAAATGCTCATCTGGAATGCCGTGTTTTTCCAATAATCCTTCCACCTTGGTAATTAACGAAGGCAGATAACGCTCTGCCTCTGCCATCGCCAGGGCGCAGGTCGGTAATGCCACACAAGCCATTGAATTAAGGCGCTGTGGGCTCAATTCATCGGAATAAAGACCATACAGCCGAGCGAGGCGTTCTATCTGCTCTTTATCTTGCTCTGGCACACCAGCAATGATCAGGTTTTGATTCGCTGTCATTCTAAAATCGCCCTGATGGATCTTCGCAATTTCAACCAACCCTGTTTTGATCGGATGACCATCACGATCAACAATACGGCCATTTTCAATAAACAGGGTTAGGTGCCATTTATTATCAATGCCTTCGATCCAGCCAAAACGATCACCCCGCGTAGTGAACTCAATCTCTTTTGGTTCAGCAAATTTAATGCCTGCACGTTTTTCAACTTCAGCACGGAATTCATTAACACCATGGTCTTCGAGTGTATATTTAAGACGTGCGCGCTTACGGTCAGTTCGGCAGCCCCAATCACGCTGCACAGTAAGTACTGCTTTGGCAATTTCTACCGCATCTTCTGGTTTTACAAAACCCATGTCATCCGCTAAACGCGGAAAGGTGTTCACGTCACCATGGGTAGTGCCCATGCCGCCGCCGACCAGTACATTAAAGCCGGCTAATTTACCGTTATCACCAATGGCCACAAAGTTCAGGTCATTAGCGTGAATATCAACATCATTGTGTGGCGGTATCGCCACTGCAATCTTGAACTTACGTGGTAAATAGGTTGGGCCATACATAGGTTCAACTTCATTACTGTTGACTTTTTCGCCGTCTAACCAGAGTTCGGCATAGGCATTGGTATCCGGTAACAGATCATCACTTAAGCGGGTTGCCCAGGCATAGGCTTCCTGATGTAATGCAGACTCAACCGGATTCGGGGTACACATTACATTTCGGTTAACATCACCACAGGCGGCAATAGAATCAAGATCAACCGAGCCCAACGCCTGAATAAGGGGTTTAACTTGTGGTTTGAGAATGCCGTGATACTGAAACGTCTGCCGTGTTGTTAAACGAATGCTGCCGTAAATTGTCAGATCACTGGCAATCCGGTCTATCTCTAGCCATTGCTGCGGTGAACAGATGCCGCCCGGAACCCGAGCTCGTAGCATAAAACTATGGCGCGGTTCTAACTTCTGTTTTTGACGCTCAGCACGAATGTCACGATCATCTTGTTGATAAAAACCATGGAATTTAGTCAGCTGCATATCATCATCAGACAGGCCACCGGTAATGCGATCGGCCATACCATCAGCAATGCTGCCACGTAACAAATTACTCTCAGTTTTAATTCTTTCGTTTACCGCTAATTTCTTGTCGCTCATCAGTAAACATCCCTCTGATAACGTTTATTCCGACGTAGCTCGGCAACATACTCTTCTGCCGCACCACGCGCTAATTGACCTTGCTCTGCGACAATATCGATGAGTGCTTCATTCACATCTTTCGCCATCTTATCGGCATCACCGCAAACATAGATATGTGCACCGTTTTGTAACCAAGTATACAATTCAGCTGCATTTTCCCTTAAACGATCTTGCACATAAACTTTTTCAGCTTGATCTCGCGAGAAAGCCACATCCATTTTGGTTAGCAGGCCTGACTTAAGATAATTCTGCCATTCAGTCTGATAGAGGAAATCATCGGTGAAATGCTGGTTACCAAAAAATAGCCAATTATCACCCGAGGCTTCGCGGACATCACGATCTTGAACAAAAGCACGGAACGGCGCGATACCGGTACCCGGGCCGACCATAATAACAGGGGTGCTGTCGTCAACGGGTAAACGGAAATTATTATTGTGTTCAACAAAGACTTCAACCTCACCTCCCTCTTCAAGGCGGTGCAAGAAGCCAGAAGCACCACCAATACGCTGCTCGCCATTCTGACAGTAATCAACCACAGCAACAGTAAGGTGAACTTCATCTTCCGCTTCATGCGGACTAGAAGCAATAGAGTACAGACGCGGTGTTAATCGGCGTAAACTGGCAATAAGCTGCTCTGCTGAAAGTCTTGCTTTTTTCTCTTCGATAACATCTAAGATCTGTCGGCCGTAGCAATAATTACGCAATGCACCTTTATCATTCAGTAGCTTAGCCAATCGTTTGGAACCTGAAATAGCGGCATAGGCTTCAACAAAGCCTGGATAACTCTGGGTGAGTTCAAATCTGTTAATCAATGCATAACGTAAACTGTGTTGTTCACCGCCGACGGTAACGGGAGTGCGACCATCCAACGCCAGTTGATCTAAAATAGTATCCACTAAAACAGGGGCATTTTTAAACCAAATACCGAGGGCATCCCCTGCCTGATAATGGATCCCGCTATCTGCCAAAGCGATCTCAAAATGACGAATATCTTTACCTGAGAAACGACCGGTGATCTTCTGATTAACCAGTAGTTCTGTTTTAAATGGGTGCTTTTTAGAAAATTTGTTAGCAACCTGAGCAGGCGCTGAAACAGGTGCCGTAACACGGGTCGTCGTATCAACCAACGATTCTTTTACCGCTGTAAGTACCTGTTCACTCCAGGCAAGCGCTGGTTCGTCATAATCAACATCACAATCGGCGCGGGCAACAATGGCTTCAGCGCCCAACGCTGCCAGACGTTCATCAAATTCTTTACCGGTTTGGCAATAAAATTCATAACTCGAATCACCTAATGCACAAATACTGTATTTTAGTGATGTCAGTTTAGGGGCTTTTTTTGAGGCTAAAAACTCATGGAAAGTAATCGCGTCATCCGGCGCTTCACCTTCACCGTTAGTACTTGCCACGATCAGAAGGTGTGACTCTGTTTTCAGCTCTTTCACTTTATAGTCAGACATATTCAGCAAACGTGCTGCAATACCTTGCACCAGCGCTTGTTCAAACAACTCTTCTGCAAGCCCTTTGGCATTACCTGTTTGCGAACCAAATAAAATAGTCAAACGTCCAGCAGGATCAGCAACTTGCGCCAGCGGTTGGTTCTGACCCCCAGATGCTTGACTGATCCCAGCTAAATACCCACTTACCCACGCGGTTTGCGTCGGCGACAAGTCCTTTAGCGCCACCTGCAATTGCAATAATTGCGGCTCACTCAATGGACTGGTCAATGATGATAGTTCCTTTAATAGCATTTCTACGGCTTCCCCTATACTGAATTAGCTCAAGATTACCCAGACTTAAGGATAACCACAAAGAATAAATAATGATTTTTTATTCCTTTTTGTTATATGGGAATGGTGATTATTATAATTTTCCCTATCCCATTACTCACACAGATAACTTAACATTAATACACGAGATATTAACAAAATATGTGCAATCCCCCCTATTTACATGGCAAAATAGGTTCTCCAATAACCATTTTCAGGATGAAAAAAATGGCACACTACCTACTTTCACAGCTAAATGCGCAAGGGGTATTAACCCTGACATTGAATCGGCTAGATAAATTGAACGCATTTAACGGCGCTTTTTACACTCAACTCGCAGCAGCATTTCGCCACGCAGAGACTAACCCACAAGTACGCGTGGTGATCTTGCGCGGATCTGAGGCCTGTTTTTGTGCTGGTAATGACATGGCAGATTTTAGCAAGGGGATGGATTTTTCGAAAGATCAGCCATTGATGCAATATATGCTTGCCTTATTACACTTTTCGAAACCGGTTATTGCAGCCGTCGCAGGTCCCGCGGTGGGTATTGGCACCACGACGCTCATGCATTGTGATCTGGTTTATCTTGCTGACAATGCCGTATTGAGACTGCCATTTACCGATCTCGCGGCAGTCCCAGAATACGCTGCCAGTTTGATCTTACCTCGTCTGGCTGGTCACCAACGCGCCGCAGAAATGATGCTATTAGCGGATAAATTTGACGCGCATAAGGCGCTGGAAATTGGGCTGGCTAATAAAGTATTACCGGCCGATGAGTTATTTGCCATGGCAGAAAAAAGTGCCTTAAAACTCGCAGCGAAAGCCCCCTCTGCATTACGCAATACAAAAAAATTAATGAAAGCAGAGTTGATCAGCCAGATAGAAGCCGTGATTGATGTAGAGCTATCATACTTTTCACAAGCACTACAAAGTAAAGAATCGAAAGAAGCGGTTAGCGCATTTATGCAAAAACGTAAACCTGACTTCTCTTCATTTAGCTAACCCGACGTATCTGAATTTGGCTAAAACTATCTATATTTAGGTAAGTAGCTGTTATCACTTCACAAACTCATAGTGAGCGAATAAAGCAGGATAGAAAATAGGCATTTGTTTTCTGTTCTGCTTTACCAATTCCCACTCTCAGCGCATAATTAGCGTGTATAAATGTTTTTCACAGTATTTAATTTTTTATAATTTACGCGGTAATTACAGAATTATGATAACAAACAGTGAAGGTTACATTCAGCTAATCCACTTTCTAGCTGACAATTTAGTTATTTTTGAAAATAGCAGTCAACCACAAAGCTCAGCAGCGGAAAGCATTGGTGACATATTCTCCGAACACATTGCCAACAACACAATAATAGTTTGTAATCAACACGTTAACTTAACAGAAAAACATCGTTTTGTTATTATCCGCGAAATTGATGCCATCGTTTCGGATATGGAAGAAGTACTCTCAGCTGCTTGGAACCGCGCTCCTAACGAGGCTCAAATGGAGTTTATCGACGAATTTATTGGTCTAGTGAAAAATCTATTTGATAGTGAATTAACAAAATTGGCTTGATTCAGTATTATTAAAGTGTCCTTGCCTTTGCCGATGTACTATCGCTCAGGTGAGGAAATAAAATAAAACCCAGCAACTCATTTCAATCTAAAACTACATATAAATCCTAAAGTAGCAATAAACACTGTAAATAGTTAACTTTATGACACATCGACAATTATAAATTTAATTTCAAATTCGTGACAACCATCATTTATCATTGTAATTGGTATGATAAATTGCATCGAGATACATTATTTATATTTTTTTACTACTTAATTATCTGCCTTGTAAATAATAAATTAAAACATACAACAAGTTGAATAAAGAGGTAAAATGGAACTCTTACAACCCTATTTTCATTTTTTCCTAGGGAAAAAATCGCGCAATGATGACACGTCTCAGAAAGAATTAATCACAGCAAAAGCCATGCTAAAAATCTGCCTCATAGGTATCCTATTTTCTGCTTATTCATCATTTCACTGGTACAACATGCGGGCGATGGATCTATCTGTAGCCTGTCTGCTGGCGAGTATATGCATGTTACTCAGTGCTTTTCTTATTCGTGCCAACATATCGCTGACTATTGCCAGCAATGTGATGATATTGGCAGGCTGGGGATTATTCGAAATATTATTGGTTTATACAGGCGGCATTACCTCTGTGAACATCATGTGGCCCATAGTGATGATATTGTTTGCTTATCTCTTCGCTGGCAAACGTAGCGCAGTCATCTGGTCGAATATAATGCTACTAAGCTACCTGGCACTCATTATCATCGATCTACTGGGTGTGCCACTGCCGAAACTAAACCTAAGTGCTGTAGATGAACAAATAAACCTTTACCTCGGTGTCATGATGCCGGCAATTGCAATCTGGATATGCAGTCATACGTCAATGAAAGTACGTGAGGAAGCTATCCAGGGTTCTGACATCGCCAGAGCCAATGCAGACAATCTGTTAACCACAACCAACCAAACCAACGGCCAGCTAAGCGTACTGGTTAACACCGTACAGCAACTGGTGAATCAACTCGCCAGTGTCAGTCATACGCTGCAGCAGCATGCACAGATCATTC